>JBAVUF010000074.1:0-5137 GCA_049696635.1 Acidimicrobiales bacterium
CGACTAGGGCACGCAAGGTTTACGCGATTACGGCGGCCGGCGAGCGCCTCTTCGAGGAGCTGTTGGAATCGAACGACGGCCCCGCTGAGGATCCAAAAGGCTTCTCGCTGCGCCTAGCGTTCGCGAAGCACCTCAGCCCGCAGGCGCGCGTACGGCTGCTTGAGCGGCGGCGCAGCCAGCTGATCGACCGCCTGCAGCGCTCGGAGCGGTCACTTGCTCGGCCACAGCGCTCGATGGACGACTACGAACGCTCGCTCGCCGAGCACGCGAAAGACACCATCGCCGCTGACCTTTCCTGGGTGGAGCGGCTCTTAGATCGTGAGCGCCACCTGTTCGAACGACTCGAAACACCTCCGTCGGCGACGTCACGACCACCCCGTCAGGCTGCTCGACGCGCCCACGAAGTACCAACGCCGGTCGCCGCGACGAGCAGCGCTGGCACGAAACAAGGAGAACGGCCAACCCGATGAGTCAGCTGAAAGAAAAGATCAAAGTCGCGATCGCCGGCGTCGGTAACTGCGCCTGCTCACTCGTGCAAGGCGTTGCGTACTACCGCGACGCCGATCCGAACGAGACCGTGCCCGGTCTCATGCACGTAACGCTCGGCGGGTACCACGTCGGCGACATCGAGTTCGTTGCCGCGTTCGACGTCGATGCGGAGAAGGTCGGCCTCGAGCTCGACAAGGCGATCTTCGCCGGGCACAACAACACGATCCGTTTCTCCGACGCGCCCCCGACCGGGGTGACCGTCCTTCGCGGACCGACGCTCGATGGGCTCGGCAAGTACTACCGGGAGGTCGTCGAAGAGTCGCCGGAGCCGCCGGTCGACGTGGCGCAGGTGCTGCGTGCCTCCGGCGCCGAAGTCCTCGTCGCATACCTTCCCGTGGGTTCGGACGAAGCGCAGAAGTTCTACGCGCAGGCCGCGATCGACGCCGGCGTGGCGTTCGTGAACGCCATCCCGGTCTTCATCGCGAGCGACCCGGCTTGGGCCGAGAAGTTCACCGCCGCAGGTATCCCGATCGTCGGCGACGACATCAAGAGCCAGGTTGGCGCCACGATCGTCCACCGGATGCTGGCGCGGCTTTTCGAAGACCGCGGCACCGCACTCGACCGCACGTACCAGCTGAACGTCGGCGGCAACATGGACTTCAAGAACATGTTGGAACGCGAGCGACTCGAGTCGAAGAAGCTCTCCAAAACCCAGGCCGTGACGAGCCAGATCGAAGCGGGAATCGCGCCGGAGTCGGTGCACATCGGACCGTCCGACCACGTGCCCTGGCTCGAGGATCGCAAATGGGCGTACATCCGCTTGGAGGGCCGTAACTTCGGCGACGTGCCGCTGAACCTCGAATTGAAGCTCGAAGTGTGGGACTCACCGAACTCGGCCGGAGTGATCATCGACGCCATCCGCTGCGCACGCATCGGTCTCGACCGCCACGTGGGCGGACCGCTGGTCGGGCCTTCGGCGTACTTCATGAAGTCGCCTCCCGTGCAGTACCACGACGAGGACGCCCGCGAACTCGTCGAACGCTTCGCCGATGACGCTGAAACCACCTAGGACGGCGCCCGTTCCTCCTCCGCCCACCACCGGTCGAGCCGGCGGGTGATCTCCTCCTTGCCGAGAAGTCCGTCGTCGAGGCGGACCTCCAACAGATAGGCGAGGGCGCGTCCCACGGCCGGACCGGGTCCGATGCCGAGGTGGGCCATCACTTCGTTGCCGTCCAGTTCGGGTCGCATCGCGTCGAGGGCCTCACGAGCCGAAAGCTCGGTGAGCCTCGCTTCGAGTTCGTCCATTCGCGCCTCGAGTTCGCGCGCACGCTCGACGTTTCGCGTCGTGCAGTCGGCCCGCGTGAGCTCGTTCAGGCGTTCGAGCAGCGGCCCCGCATCGCGCGCATACCGCCGGAGGGCGGAGTCAGTCCAACCCATCTTGTAGGTGTGGAATCTCAAGTGAAGTTCGATTAGTCGACAAACGGCATCGATCTCTTCTTGCGGATAGCGCAGCGCTTCGAGCCGCTTGCGTGCCATGCGAGCACCGACGACATCGTGGTGATGAAAGCTCACGCCTTCGGGTCCATAGGCGCGGGTTTGCGGCTTGCCAACGTCGTGCAGTAGGGCCGCCAAGCGCAACACCTCGTCTGGACGCGTCTTCCCGACAACGGCGATCGTGTGCGCGAGAACATCCTTGTGGCGGTGAACAGCGTCTTGCTCGAGCGCGAGCGCAGGTAGCTCCGGTAGGAACTGATCAGCGAGAGCGGTCTCAACCACGAACCACAGGCCCGGCTCAGGATCTGGAAGCACGATCAACCGGTTGAGCTCGTCGCGGATGCGTTCTGCGGAAACGATCGAAAGCCGTTCCGCGAGGCGGCGCACCGCCTGCACCAGATCTTCGGTTGGAGTCAGCTGGTATCCCGCGATGAAGCGCGCTGCGCGCAGCATGCGCAGCGGGTCGTCGCGGAACGACATCTCAGGGTCGAGCGGCGTGCGCAGCGTGCGCGATCCGAGATCCGCCAATCCGTCGAAGGGATCGATGAGTTCGAGATCCGGGAGTGAAAGTGCCATCGCGTTGATGGTGAAATCGCGACGAGAAAGGTCGGTCACGACATCGTCCCCGAAATCCACTTCTGGCTTGCGCGATTCGGGGACGTACACCTCGGCTCGATGCGTCGTGATCTCGAAGCGCCGCCCATCATGCGACGCCCCCACGGTTCCGAAGCGCTTTCCCTGCAGCCACACCGAATCGGCCCATCCCTTGATGAGGCGCTCGATTTCGTCTGGCCTTGCGTCCGTCGTGAGATCGAGGTCCGCATCCGGACCGAAAGGGGGCCGGCCGCCGGGAGCGCCGGCGATCGCGTCACGCACGGGCCCGCCAACGAGGTAAATGTGATATCCCGCGTCGACGAACCGGCGAGCGAGCTCGTCGACTTCTGCGACTATCGGTCGGATTCGCTCGGGAATCACGGGCGCGACGGTAGCGGTTGACGTTTCGGACCCGAGGAGCCGTTCGCTCCTACCTCGCCTCGGATTCTCTCGAAAGTAGGCTCCGTGCGAGCGGGGACCGAACGGAGGACGTCTCACTCTTGGCCTGCTCGCCGATGCGTCGCACCCGATCGTTCGCGCGCACACGAGGCCTGCTTTTCTGCGTCTCTGCCGTAGCGCTCACGCTCGTCACGGGCAGTGGGTTTGCCGCCTCCCGAGCGGGCGCATCGGATAAGACGTCGGTCGATTTGACGTCTGAGTCGAACTGGGTCGGCGCGCACTCGAAGATGCATCTCTCGTTTCGTGTGAGTTCGTCGCGACCGACCACCGATCTCGGCGTGAAGTTGACGTTGTATTCGCGCCTCACGAGTCGCTATGCGTTCCAGACATCCGAAAGCGGAAGGGAGCCAACAAGCGAGATCGTGCTCAGCGCGACGCCGATCATCCCGATCCCACTCCTTCTCCACTCCAGGGCGCCGAACGCCCCCGCCTCGATGAGCGTCCGAGTCGTCACCGCTCCGACCGCCCGCCCGACCAAACTCGCGTCACCGGTGCTCGCGCTCGATTGCCAGCCCGGAACGTGCGACGGCGTCTACCCCTTGGATGTCGTCGTCGTCGACCGATCGACGGACAAACCGCTCGCCTCGTTCACAACCGACGTCATCTATCTGACGGGGGCCGTAGGGACGTATCCGTTGAACGTCGCGTTCGTCTTCTCGGTCGGAACCGGTCTCGGCCTTTCTGCGCGCGGCACGTCGATGATCTCGCTCCGCCGCATCGTCGCCCTCGACGACTTCGTACGGGCGGTTGCGAAACAGTCGGCGACCGCGATGACCGTCAACGCTTACTCGCAGATCTTCCTCGCCCTTCAACGCTCGCCCGACAAGCTCGCCAAGGCGACGCTCGCCAGAATGCGCGCACTCGTCGAGAGCGGCGAGGTATCGGGCAATCTGGAAATGCTCGACGCACCATTCGCGGACGTCAGCGCGGCACAACTAGCCCACGCGGGGCTGGGCCGCGACCTCACACGCCAGATCGCAACCGGACACGCCATCGCTCATCGCCTCGTCGGGGCGTCCGAGCTCGGCTCCCCGTATCTCGCGGCGACCAACCTCGACAAATCTGGACTTGCGATGCTTCGTTCCGCCGGGGTCACGCGCCTCGTCGTCCCCGAGGAAAACGTCAGCCCGCAGCAGGTGACCACGCCGACCGCCCCATTCACGCTCCAGTCAGGGCCTTCTCGCACCGGCGCACCAGTCGCGTTCGTAGCGGACGCCGGCCTCGCAGCACAGCTCCGCTCGAGCTCGGATCCCGAGTTATCAGCGCACAATTTTCTCGCCGATCTCGCGCAGACCTTCTTCGAGGAGCCATTCTCGACTGGACCACGAGGTGTCGTCGTCGCGCCGCTTTTGCTTCCGAGTTCAGCGCGTCTTGTGTCGGTGGTGCTTGCCGCCTTGCGCTCGAGCCCGATCTTTCGTCCGACGACTCTCGAGGAGCTCTACACGTCGGTCCCCATCGGCTCGAATGCGGCACCGGGTTCAGCCGAACTCAACGGCGCGCGCGGTTTCGGCGGTCACCTCGGACAACAGATTGACTCCGCGCGCTCGGAGCTCTCGGACCTCCAGTCGGTAATCCCGACCGACGCCGCGGTCCTCAATCATGCACGTGACGCGATTTTGCTCGCCGAGACGAGCGGCATCGCGAATTCTGCGCAATCGAGCTACCTCAGTTCTCCGAACGCTCAATTCGCGACGGTGCGCGATTCACTCGCTCTGACCGGCTCCCGGACGGTCACGATCGGCCAGCACAACGCCCGCATCCCGGTCACGTTTAACTCGAGCTTTCCGAGCGTCATCCACGCAGAACTTCGACTCTCAAGCGGTGCGTTCGCGCTCGCGCCAGGTGAGATCAGCCAACCCATAGTCCTCGCGCGCAACAACACCGAGCACGAAGTGACGGTGACGACGCGTACGTCTGGTGTGTCGACGCTCAACATCGAACTCGTCTCACCGGTCGGCAAGGTGGTGCTCCTGCAAAGCGGCATCACAATTCGATCGACTGCGTTCTCGATCGTTGCCGTCATCATCTCGGCGGTCGCGCTGTTCATATTGCTCGCCTGGTGGGTACGCACGTTGCGCCGCCGACGGCGCCGGCGCGCGGC
>JBAVUF010000075.1:0-2480 GCA_049696635.1 Acidimicrobiales bacterium
GCCGTACACCGAGGGGGGCAGCGGCGGCAGCGTCGTCGTCGCGTGCGCAGCGGGCCCTCCAGAGCCGCAGGCGGCGAGAAGTACGGCGGTGATGCTGATGGCGACAAGGACGGCGAAGCGGGAGCGGAGAATGCGCCGCGTACTCATGAACCGGGCGCGTACGCCCAGGCTTCCAACTCGACGAGGGCGCCGAACGGAAGCGCGGTGACTCCGATCGCGGAACGCGCCGGCCGGTGCCCGCCGAAGCACGCGGCGTAAGCGGTGTTCATCGTGGCGTAGGTGTCCATATCAACGATGAACACCGTCGTCTTCACAACGTCAGCGAGGCTCTTGCCGTGCTTGTCGAGCAGCTTGGCGAGATTGGCGATCGCCTGGCTCATCTCCGCCGCGACCCCCCCGTCGACGATGGCACCGTCCCTCATCCCGATCTGGCCCGAACAGATCAGAAAGTCGCCGGCTTGAACGACCGGCGAATAAGGGGGTGTGGGGGGCGGGGCCGACTCGCTCAGGAGAAAGAGGACCCGCAGCCACAGGTGCGGGTCGCAGAGGGATTCGTGATGTGGAAGCCCGCGCCTTGCAGGCCATCGCGGTAGTCGAGCGTCGATCCTTTGATGAACTGGGCGCTCTCCGGGTCGACGACGACCCGTACCGTGCCAAAGGTGCGGACGATGTCGTCGTCGGCGATTTCGGCGTCGAAGAACATGTCATAGCTGTAACCGGAGCAACCGCCGGCCCGCACCGCGACACGCAACGCCAGCTCGCCGGCATCCGTCTCCTGCGCGAGCAGTTCGGTGACCTTGTGAAGGGCGGTATCGGTGAGGGTGACCGGACTCGGTCGCTGGCCAATCTTCACGTCAGTGACGATGCTCACTTGCCATCTCCTCTGTGCAGACCGTCACGATCGTACCAACCGACCACGTCAATCATGCACGTCATCGACCTACGGGGGAGATTCATTCCTCGTTAACATCTCCGCGGTGCCAACCGACCGCGAGCTGCGGGACGGGCCGACGGACGAAGAGCTGCTCGCCGCGTTGACCGGCGTCGTCGATCCCGAGCTCGGAGAGGACCTCGTCAGCCTCGGCATGGTGCGCTCGGTCAGCCTCGACGACCGGCGGGCGCACGTCGAGATCGCCCTCACGATCGCCGGCTGCCCGCTGCGCACCCAGCTGCGAAACGACGTCACGCGACACCTCGTCGCGCTCGACGGCGTCGACGAGGTCGAGGTCACGACGGTCGAGATGGACAAGGACGAGCGAGCGAGGGTGATGTCGACGGCGCGCCGCCTCGCGCAGCGCAAAGCGGTGGCGACGGGATTCCCCTCCTCGACGCGTGTCCTCGCCGTCGTCTCGGGCAAGGGAGGCGTCGGCAAGTCTTCGGTGACCGCCGCGCTCGCCCTCGCGCTCAGCCGCAAGGGTTTCAACGTCGGCCTGCTCGACGCCGACATCTGGGGATTCTCGATCCCGCGCCTTTTGGGTGTTCGGGAACCGCTCGCCGTGCGCAACAAAAAGATGGTGCCGGCGCGAGTTGCAGCCGGCGACGCTCGCCTCCAGGTCGTCTCGATGGGGTTCTTGTCGAACGAAGAAGAGGCGATCATGTGGCGCGGCCTCGTACTCGCCCGTGCCGTCCAGCACTTCTTGGAAGATGTCGACTGGGGAGACATCGACTACCTGCTCGTCGACATGCCACCGGGTACCGGCGACGTGCAGATGGCGTTGTCGCGCATGCTGCCGCGCGCCGAGTTCCTCGTCGTCACGACGCCGTCGTCTGCCGCGGCGAAGGTCGCGCAGCGTGCCGCAGACATGGCGCGCAAAGGGCACGTGCGCGTCGCCGGTGTGATCGAGAACATGTCCGCCTTCGAATGCGAAAACGGTCACCGACATGCGCTCTTCGGATCGGGCGGCGGTGCGGAACTTGCTCGTGCGATCGGGGTTGAGCTGCTCGGTTCGCTGCCGATCGACCCTGCGCTCTCCGCCGCCGGGGACGCGGGGGCGTTTGCGCAGCTCGACCAATCGAGCCCTTCGGGGCGCGTCTTTGACGAGATCGCGGCGCGGCTTTCGACTGACATCGCCCCGGTCGTCGAGATGTCGGGTTGCAGCGCGCGTCTCGTCGAGCGCGTCGAGGAGCGGCTCTCGCGCCCGGCGAGCTGAGCGCTCAGCTCACGCGCGCCTCGATCAGCTGTTTGCGCTCGACCTCGTTCAGCCCTCCCCAGATGCCGTGGGGCTCCCGGATGCGCAACGCGTAGTCGAGGCACGGACGCTTCACCGGGCAGCAGGCGCACATCGACTTCGCGACCTGTTCGCGTTCGCTCTTTTCGTCCTTGGTCTCAGAGTGGGTGGGCGGGAAAAACACCACCGCCTGCGGGCCGCGGCACAGAGCTTTGAGCTGCCAGGCCTCCTCGGATCGCAGAGCGACCGCCACGGATCCTCCTCGTCCCGCGCACTGCGGGTCTCGCCGGGTCGGCGGGCGGCACCGCGCCT
>JBAVUF010000076.1:0-1610 GCA_049696635.1 Acidimicrobiales bacterium
CCGCGGACGAGCAGCGGTGGTCGACGGGCGAAGAAGAGCGCGGACAACCCCACCATCGCGCCGAACCCGGGAAGGATGAATCCGGCGCCGCCGACGATCGCGCCCGGCAATCTGCGGAGGCGCCAAGCGCAGTAGATCGCCAGCTGCGTCGATGCGGGGCCGGGGAGAAGGTTCACCGCGGCGATGCCGTCTTCGAACTCGGCTTCGGTCATCCAGCCGCGCTGCTGCACACACAACCGGCGCAGGAGCGCGATGTGCGCTGGCGGACCGCCAAATCCGAGGATGCCGATACGGGCCCACTCGCGCACGATCGTCCCGAGCGTGACGTCGCGGCCGATGGCGACGGTCTGGTCGGTCATCTTCTGGTGCGTCGTGCGCACGCCCGCCGACCGCGCGGGCCGCGGCTTGCGCGAAGTGGCGCCACGGTCACAAGACGCGCCACAGCGGGAGCGTATCGAAAGGGCATAAAACGCCGAGGCCGCTACGTTGCGAGGATGGCGGGCAGCAGGCGGTTCGGATTACCCCAAGACCGCACCGAGCGGCGGCTCGTCATCGGCCTATGCGCGACGACGCTCCTTTTGTGGGTCGGCGGGAGCGCGATCTTGCCGCTGCTCCCGACCTATCTGCGTAGCGAAGGATCAACACCCGGTCTCGTCGGCCTCGTGATGGCGTCGTACTTCGCGGCGAGTGTTCTGACGCAGTATCCGGCGGGCAGAATCTCGGACCGCGTCGGTCGCAGGGGAGTGATCGTCGCGGGGCTCGTCCTATTTGCGGCGGGCAACGTCGGCTTCGCGCTCGCGCACGGCGCGGGATTCGCGATCGTCTTCCGCTCGCTGCAAGGAATCGGTGCCGGTGCGGTGACGGTGGCGTCGGCGGCGACCATCGGCGCTCGGGTGTCGGTCGGTGACCGGGGCAGGTCCTTCGGAGCGCTGTACGGGAGCCAGATGCTCGCTCTCGCCGTCGGTCCGCTCGTCGGCAGCATCATCGGGCAGTCATCGATGCGACTGCTGTTCCTCATCGGGGCGGCGGCGGGCGGTATCGCCCTCGTTCCGCTCGCGGTGATGACCGCGGACGATCGGACCGCCGTCCCCTCGACGGGCCCCGCCTCGTCCGAGGAAAGGCGCTTCGGCGAACTCGAATACCTTGCTGGCGGGAACCCGGCCGGTCTCGGGGCGACTCGGGCGCGCGCTCACCTCGATATCACCGCGACCGCGATCGGCGTCATCATCGCGTTCTCCGCGTCGGGGTTGCTCGCCGGTGTGTACGAGTCGTGCTGGACACTGTTGCTTCGTTCGCGACACGCGTCGTCGTTCGACATCGGACTCTCGTGGACTTTGTTCGCGTTGCCATTTGCCGTGCTGTCGATACCAGCGGGACGGCTGGCGGAGCGCATGGACCGCCGGCTGCTCGCGATCGGAGGACTCGGTGCTTCCGCTGTGTTCTGCGCGATCTACCCCTTCCTCCACTCAGTTGACCTGCTCGTCGGGCTCGGTTCGCTCGAGGCGGCGTGCTCGGTGATCGGCATCCCGGCCGCGGTGCTGATACTCACCGACGCCACCTCGCCGTCGGCGCAGGGCGAGGCCCAGGGATTGCTCGAAACCGGTCGGACC
>JBAVUF010000077.1:0-4760 GCA_049696635.1 Acidimicrobiales bacterium
CCCTCGAGGGTCCACACCGCGTCCTCGTCGTCAGCGAGCGCCGCGATCGGATCGGTGAGCGGGCGCAGCGGGCGGTACTCGATCTCGACCAACTGGGCGGCCCGGCGCGCGATCTCGCGGGTGTCCGCGACGACGATCGCCAACACGTCGCCGAGGTACGACGTCCGGCCGCCTTCGGGGATGAAAACCGGCCAGTCGCGATTGATGATCCCGACTCGGAGCTCACCGGGAACGTCTGAAGCGGTGAAGACCGCGTGGACCCCCGCCACCGATCGCGCCGGGCTCGTGTCGATGCGCACCACCTCGGCACGGGCGTGATCGGCGAGTCGCAGTGCGCCGTGGAGCATCCCGGGAACCCGGAGGTCGTCGACGTACGCGCGGCCGCCGAGCGCGTGATCCAAGCTGTCGTACTTGATGCCTCGGGCACCGATGCCGCCAGCAACTTCCGCCACAGGAGTCGCACCGCTTGCCAGGATCTCGACCGCGTCGAGGATCTTCGTGTAGCCGGTGCACCGGCAAAGGTGCGCGCCGAGGTGCCGGCTCGCCTCTTCGCGCGTCAGGTCGGCGCCCTTTTTGTCGACGAGCGATTTCACCCGAACCACGATCCCCGGCGTGCAGAAACCGCACTGCAGCGCGCCGGTCGCCGCGAACGCCGCGGCGTAGCGCGCGCGCTCATCGGGGTCGAAGCCCTCGAGCGTGACGATCGACTTTCCCGCAGCCTTATCGAGGGAGACGAGGCAGCTCACCGACGCCTTGCCATCCACAAGCACCGTGCAACACCCGCATTGTCCGGACGGCGAACAGCCGTCTTTCGGAGAAGTGACGTTCAGCTCTTCGCGCAACGCCGCGAGCAAGTGCGGATGATCGCGGCTGACCTCGACCGCCTCGCCGTTCAATATGAAAGTAACGGTGCGCGTCTCCTCGGAGCCGCTCGTTGCGACGGTCTGCGACATTCCGTCTCCTTGGGAAAAGGTAATTCTACCGAGGGCGTTCCGAAGACGTGGTTCGCAACGGCGTGGCGGTGCGCCCTTCGTCGAACGACCTTCTCATCTTCACGAACCCGCCGCAGTCGCTGTGGCTGTGCTTCCAGCCGCTGGCGTCTCCGAGGCGATGCCGGCCATCAAAAGCCCGATCGCTTCTCTTGTTGTCGTCCGAGGATCGGCGGCTCCGATGATCCGCCCTTCGTACATCACGACGATGCGGTCGGAGATCGTCATCACTTCGTCGAGGTCCTCAGAAATCACGAGCACCGCCGTGCCGGAATCGCGCTGTTCGACGAGACGCTGATGGATGTACTGCGCCGAGCCGACGTCGATTCCGCGCGTCGGTTGGGCGACGAGTAGGACGTTCGGATGCCCAGAGAGCTCCCGAGCAAGGATCAACTTCTGGATATTGCCGCCAGAAAGGTTCCGCGCCGGAGTGTTGATGTCGGGGGTCTTCACCGCGAAGTCGTCTACGAGACGCTCGCAGTGTCGCCGGATGGCCTTTCGGCGCAAAAAACCGAACCGCGAGTAGGCGCGGCTGCGATTGTCGACGAGGATCAGGTTGTCCGCGACCGAGAAGTCAGCGATCACGCCGTCGCGCATCCGTTCCTCTGGTACGTAGGCGAGCCCGGCGGCGCGCACGCGACCGGGCGAGGCGCCGGCGATTTCCTTGCCGTCGAGCAGGATCGATCCCCCAGTCGGTGGGCGGATCCCGGCGACCGCCTCGGCGAGGTCCCGCTGGCCATTGCCCGAGACGCCAGCGATCCCGACGATCTCGCCCTCGTCTACGTCGAGATCTACCCCGCCTACCGACTCTTCGCCGCGGTCGCCCCGCACGCGCAGGCCTTTCAGCACCAGGCGCCCCCTGCCGGCTGTGCGAGGCCGGATCTGAAGTTCTTCCGACAACCGGTGTCCGACCATCATCTCGATGAGCTCGTTGCGCGACGCTGCGTGCCCGGGGAGCGAGCCGACTCGTTGGCCTGCCCTCAGCACGGTGATGCGGTCCGACAGCTCGAGCACCTCGGCAACCTTGTGCGAGATGAAGACGAGGCCGCGCCCGCCCTCGGCGAGTCGGCGAAGGACCCGGAAGAGGTCCTCGACCTCGTTCGGGGTCAGCACGGCGGTCGGCTCGTCCAAGATGAGTAACGCGACGTCGCGGTAGAGAGCCTTTAAAATTTCGACCCGCTGGCGCTCGCCAACCGAGAGCTGCCAGATGAGCGAACGCGGAGCCACTTTCAGGCCGTAGGTCTCACCGAGCTCTTCAAGACGCGCCGACACCACGTTGAGGTCCGTCAGCGGGCCGCGAGAGGATTTCAACCCGAGCGCGACGTTCTCGGCGACCGTCAGCGTGTTCACCAGCGTGAAGTGCTGGTGGATCATCCCGATGCCGAGGCGGATCGCCTCGGCGGGCGACGTGATCGCGACCCGTTCGCCTTTGAATCGAATCTCTCCCTCGTCGGGGCGGTAAAAGCCATAGAGGATCCGCATCAACGTCGTCTTGCCGGCGCCGTTCTCGCCAAAGTGGGTGTGAACCTCTCCGGCGAGAACGTCGAAGTCGACACGGTCGTTCGCGACCACACCCGGGAAGAACTTCGTGATGCCGCGCATCTCAAGCAGCGGCGCCACGTGTTCCTCCGCGGTTGTGGTCGTCAAAGCTTCGTCCGCGATCACCGGTCCTCCGTTACTGCGGGACGACGATCGTCCCGTTCGTGATCTCCTTGATCAGATTCATCGCCTTGGCCTTGACCGAAGGCGAAAGGTGATAGCCGCTGTTGAACTGGATCGACTCGCCTTTGTTGCCGAGACCGATCACGTAGGTCGCGCCGCCGAGCACGCCCGCTCGGATCTCGGTGAACATCTGGGTGAGGATCGGCTTCCAGTTGTAGACCTGCGACGAGACGACGTTGTGCGGTGCCAGCGAGACCTGGCTCCACTGCGTGCCAAACCACGGCAGGTTGTCCGACACCGCCACACCGATCGCTCCGACGACCGACTGCGAGCTGCCCGTGAGGACGTCCGCGCCGCCCGACACGAAGGTCTTCGCGGCCGTCGCCATCAGGCTGTCGTCACTGAACGATCCCGTGTAGACGGGGTGCACGACCATGTTCTTGTCGGCCGCCTTGGCACCGGCGACAAACCCGTCGACGTACAGCTTGGCGTCGCCCGTCGCGATCGGTCCGATCACGCCGAGCTTGTGCGACTTGCTGATCAGTCCGGCGATGTAACCCTGGACGTAACCGCCTTCGTTCGAGCTCGCCTCATAGGCGAAGATGTTCTTCCGCCCGAAGGTTGACCCTGCCGTTCCCCAGGCAAAAGACACCTTGGGGAATTGCGCAGCCAATTGCTCGACCGTCGAGCCGTACTGGGATCCGTGCGCGATGATGAGGTTGTACCCCTCGGACGCGTACTGACGGATGATGTTCGCAGCGTCCGAGACGACGAACTCATTCGCCGACACCGAGATCTTCAAGTGGTCGGGGCCGGCGAGAGCCTCGAGCGCGTTGTACATCGACTCGGTGAAGGCGAGGTCGTTCGTCGCGCTCGGAGCGACGAGTGCGATTTTCAACACCTTCTCCGAATTATGACGCGCCCTGTTGGTCGTCGCGCCAGCGAAGGTTCCTGCGCCGACGGCTGCCGTGGCGAGCGCCATCGAGAGCACGGCGAGGAGGAGAATCCCCCGTCGCGCAAAGTGTCGTTGCATTGTTGTCACCTCTCTTTTTGACTGCACTCTGACGAACGGACTCGAAAGCGTCAGGCAAAATCGTCCGGCGCTGCGAGTCGAGAGCGTCGTGAAAACTTCTGTTCAACCTCCTCTCTCGTACGGCTTACCGAGAACCGCTGGCTGGCGAAATCGACGGGCGACGAGCAACAGCACGAGGATCGTGATCACCGCTGGCACAGTCGCCGCGAGGTCGGACGCGCTGAGCGGGATGATGCCGAGCGACTTCCACTCAAGAACGACCGCGATCGCAAGTCCGTACAGCACGGAACCGCCCATGACACCGACCGGGCTCCAAGCTCCGAAGTAGACGAGTGCGACGGCGATGAAACCCTCGGACTGCGTGAGGTTTTCCATGAAGATCCCGTCGTACAAAAGCAATGTCGCACCGGCGACGCCGGCGAGGGTGCAACCGATGAGGACGGTTGACCACCGGATCTTCGCCACGCTGACGCCGACGGCATCGAGCGCCGTCGGATTCTCGCCGGCGGCCCGCACCTTCATCCCGTACGTCGTGTGCTTCAGGACGAACCAGAGCACCGGAACGAGTAAGAACGCGAGGTAGGTGAGGAGCGACTGCTTGAAGAACATCGGCCCGATGGCGGGGATCCGGTCGAGAAGCGGGATGTTGATCGAGCGAGGCTCGGCGATCGGCAGCGGTGTGCCGACGAGTTTCAAGAAGAGCAGGTCACTGAAGCCGAGCCCGAACAGATAGATGCCGATGCCGCTGATGCCTTGTTCGGCCTTGAGCGTGACGCTGATGAAGGCGGTAACCACCCCCATCACGAGTCCGATCCCCGCACCGACGAGGACCGCGACCGCGAGGCTGCCCGTCTTGATCGCGGCGTAATACGTTCCGAAGGCCGAAAGCAACATGATCCCATCGACCCCGAGGTTGATCACGCCGCTGCGCTGTCCCATCGTCTCGCCAAGGGCCGCAAAGAGGAACGAGGCAGCGAGCGCGATCGCGGCGGCGACGGTCGAAGTCAAGGCGGCGTAGGTCAGGAACTGGCTCATTCCCCACCGCCCGCCCTGAGCGCCTGGGCGCGCTGCGGCGC
>JBAVUF010000078.1:0-2697 GCA_049696635.1 Acidimicrobiales bacterium
GGGACAAGGACCTCCACCCGCGTGCCGGGGGATCGCATCCTGATCGCGGCGACCGTCGCCGCGAACGCGGCGGCTCCGCCGTCTCCGAGGTCATCACGCGCCACCGCGGTGACGACCACGTGAGCGAGGCGCATCTTCGCAACAGCGTCAGCGACGCGTTCGGGCTCGGCGGAATCGAGCGGCAAGGGGTGGTTCGTGTCGACGAGGCAGAACCCACATGCCCGCGTGCAGCGTGAACCGTTGATCATGAACGTCGCCGTACCGTCCGCCCAGCACTCGTAGATGTTCGGACAGCCCGCCTCCTCACAGACCGTGACGAGGTCCAAAGAGCGCATCGTCTTTCTCAAGGCCAGGTAGGGCGTGCCCATTTGCGCTTCCACGCGCATCCATTGCGGCTTGCGAGACCGAATCTCGACGGCGACCGAGCGGTCGACGCCTGCTGCCTCAAGCCTGCGGAAAAGCGGCCGCTCCGATCCGATCGCCCCGATCGGGGACACGGTGACGCGTTCAGCGGCGGCCTGGCGCTCGATCTCCCGCCCGTCAGGTCCACAAATGAAGATCGCCGCGCTCTGCGACCGCGCGACGATCGCGTCGATGACCTCGCGAAGCGAGACTTCGATCCCCTCGGCGGCGAGCGACGTCACCGTCCGGTCGGGGATCCCGCACGGGACGATGTGGCCGAACATCGCAAGGTCCGGCGCAACATTCAACGCGAAGCCGTGCATCGTGCGCCCCCGGCTCACGCGCACGCCTATCGCACAGATCTTGCGCGGGTTCGCGCCTCCGGGTTCGACCCAGACTCCCGGCAGGCCGTCGAGGCGACCGGCACATTTCAGCCCGAGGTCGAAAAGAGTGTCGACGACGAGTTGCTCGACGCCGTGAACGTAGGCGGGGATCGCTCCTGGGCCGAGGTCGACCGAGATGATCGGATAGCCGACGATCTGGCCCGGTCCGTGGTAGGTGACGTCGCCCCCGCGGTCGACTCGAAAGATCTCGGCGCCGACCGATTCCGGATCGTCGATCACGTGCTCGGGCTTTGCCCGCACACCCAACGTGTAGACGTGCGGGTGCTCCATCAGTAGGAGATAGTCATCGTCTGAGCGGCGGAATAGCGCGTGCTGCAGCGCGAGCGCGTCACGATAGGGGACGCACCCTAATTGGCGGACCCGCAGCGGCCCGCGTGCGCGCTGATCGCGCATCGCCGCTACAGCTCGGCGTGCCAGTCGCGTGTCTCGATGACCGATGCGACGTCACGCACGAACGCGGACGCGTACGCGCCGTCGACAGCCCGATGGTCGAACACCAACGCAAGCACACCGACCGAGTGGATGCCGATCGACTCGGTGCCGTCCGGAGCGGTCATCACGACTGGCTTCCGCTTCACGCCATCGGTCGAGAGGATCGCGACCTGTGGCTGGGCGATGATCGGCGACGTGATGAAAGTGCCGAAGGGCCCCGGGTTCGTGATCGTGAACGTGCCGCCGGTGATGTCGTCGGCCGAGAGCTTCTTTTCTCGCGCGCGCCGAGCCATATCAGCGATCGACCGGGCGATGCCGCGCAGCGACTGGCCGTCGGCGTTGTGGATCACGGGGACGATGAGCCCCTCGCGCTGCAGATCGACGGCAATACCGAGATGGATGTCGTGGTGGACGACGAGCGCTTCGTCGCCGACGGACGAATTCAGGTTCGGGTAGTCGCGCAGAACGTCAATTACCGCACGGGCAACGAAGGGCAGATAGGTGAGTCCGATCCCCTCTTCGGCGCGGAACTGGTCCTTCAGCTCATTGCGCACCCGCTCCACGTTCTCGAAGTCCGCCTCGATCGCGACAAGCGTGTGCACCGAGGTCTGGATCGAGCGCACCATGTGCTCTGCCGTGACCCGTCGCACGGCGGAGAACGGCACGATCTCGTCGCGCACGCCAACCGGCGCGGGCGGAGTCGCCACCGCGGGACGAGCCGGGGCTGCTTGTCGAGGTGGGGGTGCATACGCGGGAGCCGACGCGGCGCCTGACGCTTGCGCGGCAACTGCGGTCGTCGCAGCGGCGGACGCGACGTAGTTCAGCACGTCGTCCCGGGTAATTCGGCCGCCGGCACCGGTGCCGGGGACAAGGCCGGGATCAAGGTCATTCTCTCGAATCAACTTGCGGACGACCGGGGAAAGCACGCTCGCGCGCCAGGATCGGCCGTTGTCGACTACCTCCGCGGTCGCGACGGCGCCAACCGATACGCGCTCTTCGACACCGCGCTCTTCCTCTTCGGGTTCTTCGGATCCGTCGACCGCGGTCGAGATCGGCGGCGCTGCCGAAGCAGAGACCGGTTCCTGCTCGGGGGTCGGCGAGGGTTCCGCCGATTGGAAGACCGGTTCAGGCTCCGAGACCGCGGCTGCTTCATAGGCCGGTTGCGGCTCCGGCTCGGATCGCGGCGGCGCTTCGGACATCGGTTGGGGCTCAGGCACGAAAGCTGCGGGCGCTTCGTAGACCGGCTGCGGCGCCGCCTCGGATGGCGCCGGAGCTTCGTGCACCGGCTGGGGCTCCGGTTCGGGAGTCACGGGTGCTTCGGACGGCGGCTGGGGCTCAGGCGCGGATGGCCCGGGGGTTCCGAACACCGGCTGGAGCTCAGGCCCTGAAGGCGCCGGGGTTCCGTACACCGGCTGGGGCTCAGGCCCTGAAGGCGCCGGGGTTCCGTACACCGGCTGGG
>JBAVUF010000079.1:0-2987 GCA_049696635.1 Acidimicrobiales bacterium
GCCCCGCCCACCCGGTCGCTCGTTCGTCGTGCGCTGGGTGTACGGCAAGAGCGCGAGCTCGCGCGTCGTCTTGATCGCGCGCGCGACAGCGCGCTGGTGCTGGGCACAGTTGCCGGAGACCCGACGCGCCCTTATCTTGCCGCGGTCGGACATGAACTTCCGAAGCAGGTTCACATCCTTGTAATCGACGAAGTCGATGCCGTCGCGGCAAAAGACGCACACCTTCTTTTTCTGTCGACGACCGTTGTCCTTCGGTGCGCGACGACTCGTGCGCTCCCGATCGTTGTTCCTTGCCATCAGAAGGGCTCCTCATCTTCAGAACTCGCCGCTTGCGCGCCCGACGATCCACGCCCCGTCCCACCTGCGGGGCGGCCGTCACCACCAGGTCCGCGTCGTTCGTTCTTCATCACCTGTGCCGTCGCCCACCGCAAGCTCGGGCCGAGCTCGTCCGCGACGACCTCCACCTTCGAGCGCTTGTCGCCATCAGGGGTCTCCCACGAACGCTGCTCCAACCGACCGCTGACGATGAGTCGAGCACCTTTCGTCACCGATTCGGAGACGTTCTCGGCAAGCTCGCGCCAGCAAACGACGTCGAAGAACGACGTCGCTTCTTCCCACTCTTGGGTCTGGCGGTTCTGCCAGCGCCGGTTCACCGCAAGGCCGAAACTCGCGGTCGCCTGCCCGGACGGGGTGAACCGCAGTTCGGGGTCGCGCGTGACGTTGCCGATCAGCACGACATTGTTTCCGTTCGCCATAGCTGCCTCTTTTGCTCGCTAGCTCTTTGGAGTCGTCTCGGGCGCCGGCGCTTGGCCGGCAATCTTGTCCGGTCTGCGGATCACCCGGTGGCGCAGGACCTCGTCGGACAGCGAGAGGAACCGATCCACCTCGGCGATCGCTTCAGGTGTCGCGATGACGTCGACGAACAGGTAGATGCCCTCGCTGCGGTGTTTGAGCTCGTACGCGAAGGGGCGTCGGCCCCAACGTTCGATTCCGCTCACCGAACCATTGGCGGACTGGACGATCTCGCTCACGCGATCGGTCGTCGCCTTGATGTCATTCTCATCGAGGCCGGCATCGAAGATGACGGCAATTTCGTAGGGCCGCAGGGCGGCTCACCTCCTCTGGACCCGGCGCAGCAGCGCTCGGGGCCCCGGTCACGCCGGAGCAGGGGTGGTTAGGACGGACGCATCGTAGCCGAGCGTGTTCGCCGCCTGATCGGTGATCCACGCCCCCATCGTCGCGACCCTGTTTTGCGCGCTCCCTACCGCGTGTCGTCCCGATGAACCTCTTCGAGCGCCTGCGCGAGTTCGCCAGAGGCATGGTAACTCTCGTCGCTCGAGGGATATGACCCACTGCGCACATCCGCGGCGAAGCGCCCGATCGCATCGCTCGCGAGTTCTCCCAACTCGGCGTAGCGGCGAACGAACTTCGCCGGCGGCCGGGCCGACATCCCCAAGAGGTCGTGAATCACGAGCACCTGGCCGTCGGTATGCGGGCCGGCGCCGATGCCGATCGTCGGGATCTCGACCGATTCGGTGATCCGCTCGGCGAGGAGATCGGGCACGCCCTCGAGGACCACCGCGAACACGCCCGCCGCGTCGAGGGCCTTCGCGTCGAGCTCGAGCGCGAGCGCCGCTTCAGGTGCGCGCCCTTGGACACGGAACTCCCCGAAGACGAGCACCGACTGCGGGGTGAGTCCAAGGTGTCCCATCACTGGGATCTCGGCATCCAAGAGGGCGTGGATCACCGGCAGGCGGCGGCGCCCGCCTTCGAGCTTCACCGCCTTCGCGCCGGCGCGGACCAGCGTGGCCGCGTTCCGCACCGCGTCGAGCGGATCGAGGTGGTAACTCATCCATGGAAGGTCGGCGACGACGAGCGCACGCGGCCGAGCGCGGGCGACCGCACCCACGTGGTGGGCGAGCTGCGCGACGTCGACTTGGAGGGTGTTCTCGTATCCGAGGACGTTGTCGGCGACCGAGTCACCCACGAGCAGGACGTCGACGCCTGCTTTGTCCGCGAAGCGGGCGAACGGCTCGTCGTACGCGGTGACCACCACGATCGGCTCGTCACCGCGAGAACGTTTGCGGCGCGCCACCGAAGGAACCGTTACGGGACCGGTCATCTCGACCTCCTGCCGTCCAGTGCACTTGGCTACCGGCGGCAAACCCACGCTATCTCGTGACCACGTGGTTCGGTCTCGATGACTACACGGCGGGGCGCCTCCGTGCGACCCGTCCCGTGAACATCCTGAGGACGTGATTCCACGAGCACTCGGTGCACACCTCGACGACATAGAACGCGACGTCTTCGCGGTGGGCAGCGAGCTCGCGGATGCCGCCGTTCATCGGCAGCGCCCTGCCACCGGGAGGAAGGCGGTTGCCAAAGGCGTAGGCGACCTGGACAACCCTCGCCTCCTCGCAGATCGGGCAGTCGATCTCGGTGACTTGGCCCAAATTTCGGGCGACGCGCAACAGCTCGGGGTGCGCGTCGCAGATGTCGATGCGGGAGAGGCGGCCCTTGCGGAATTCCCGGACCACCGCGTCGCGGGCAAGCCGGTACTCGATCTGGCCGAGACCTCGCGGGGCGGAGCGCTCGGCGTCGGATTCGGGACCCGGATGCACGTCGGCAGGCTACCTGCCAGGTGGTACGGCGAAGGCTCCTTTTTTGCCCGAGAGCCGCCTCGTGTCCGCAAAGGGGTTCGTCATCGAATCGACATATCGAACCGATACATCGTCGGGTAATATGCCTTCGTGCTCGAACTCGCCATCTTGGGATTGCTGAAAGAGCGGCCGATGCACGGCTACGAGATCCGCAAGTCCCTCCGAGAGGACTTCGGTGTCCTATCGAACCTGTCGTTCGGCTCGCTGTACCCCGCGCTCGCCCGCCTTGAGGCGGCGGGCGCGGTCAGCACGCTCGAACCTGCAGTCCCGGCACGCCGCCCTCGCCGTCGTGAGGAGCCTCTCCCCCTCACGGGTTCACTCGCCGGC
>JBAVUF010000080.1:0-12087 GCA_049696635.1 Acidimicrobiales bacterium
TCCCGAGGCGCAGTCGGCGTGAGCGTGACGCGGCCCGGCGACGCCGTCGGCCCGGAGTCGGCGTCGGCCGACGTCTGGGACGCGAACGCCACATGGTGGAAAGAGACGTTCACCGACGGCGCTGACCAGGAGTACGAAGTCGAGATCCTGCCGCTCGTCGCTTCGGAGCTTTCCGGTTGCCGACGAATAGTCGACATCGGCTGCGGCGAAGGACAAGTCGCTCGCCGCTTGGCGAACGGTGACGCCAGGGTCGTCGGTGTCGATCCGTCGAGCGCACAGCTGAAAAACGCGCTCGGGGCGCCCGGACACTCCATCGCCTACGTTCAGGCTCTCGGCGAAAAGCTGCCGCTCGCGTCGGGCAGCGTCGACGGCGTCGTCTGCTGCCTCGTCATCGAGCACGCCCTCGACGCCGACGTCGTGCTCGCCGAAGCGGCGCGCGTGCTCGCCCCTGGGGGACGGTTCCTCCTCGTCGTGAACCACCCCGCGTTCCAAGGTCCGGGGAGCGGATTCGTCGATGACCAGATCCTCGACGAGCGCTACTGGCGGGTCGGCCCGTATCTCAAAGAACAGTGGGTGGTCGAGAACGTCGACTCGTCGGTGTCCCTCGGCTTCAGTCATCGCCCACTGTCTCGGTACGTCAACCCAGCGATCGACGCCGGACTCGTTCTTACGCGGCTCATCGAGCCTGCGCCAGAGCGCGACCTTCTCGACGGATCAACGGATCCCGATTTCGAGATGACGATCCCGCGGCTTTGCGCGATGCGATTCGCGCGCCTGTGCTGATCGGACGATTGTTGACTCGATCGCACCGTGCGGATGGCGCCTCGCCACGTTGGCCCCGAGAGATCCCAGCGCGCGCTCCCGGGGTGCCAAGATCGTCGCGGAGGTCTCGTCGCGATGGCTGAGTACCTGATCGTCGGGGGGATGTCGGGCGCCGGGCGCACGACGGTCGCCGCCACGCTCGAGGATCTCGGCTGGTTTGTCATCGACAACCTTCCGGGAGCATTGATCGGCAGGGTCGCCGAGCTCGGCGGCCAACGCGGCAGCGATTTCGACCGCTTCTGCTTCGTCGTCGGCCGCGGCGGCCCGGATTCGTTGAGCGAGATCGTCCCGGCGATCGAGGAGCTGCGCGCCTCCGGAGCGCGGGTGCGGGTCCTCTTCCTCGATGCCGCGGACGACCTCCTCGTCCGACGGTTCTCGGGCACGCGCCGTCGGCACCCGCTCGAGGCAGAGGGTGTGCTCGACGCGATCGAGTCCGAACGCGAGCTCCTCGCGCCGCTGCGTTTTGAGGCCGACGTCGTGATCGACACGACCGAAACGAACGTCCACGAACTGCGCGCGCGACTCGTCGAGCTCTACGCCGGGCGGATGGAGGCGGGCGAGTTGGAGACGTCGATCGTCTCGTTCGGGTTCAAAAACGGGCTTCCGCTCGACGCCGATCTCGTCTTCGACGTCCGGTTCTTACCGAACCCGCACTGGGTCGACGAGCTTCGGCCCCACAGCGGTCTCGACGCGGACGTGCGCGAGTACGTGCTCTCTTCTCCCGAGGCGATCGAGTTCCTCGATCAAATCGAGGCAATGTTGCGTTTCCTGCTCCCGTACTACGCGCGGGAGGGAAAGTCGTACCTATCGATCGCGATCGGCTGCACCGGCGGCCGGCATCGTTCCGTCGTCCTCGCCGAAGAGCTCGTGACGCGCCTCCGCAAGGACGGCTACGAGCCGGCGGTGCACCACCGCGACATCACCCGGTGAGCCGAGGCGATTCTGCCGCTGCCGCGACGCACGCGGCACTCCGCAGCGCCGGACCAAAGGTGGTCGCGATCGGTGGGGGTCACGGCCTCGCCTGCACGCTCTGCGCATTGCGCGAATTCGCGAGCAGCATCACAGCGATCGTCTCGGTGGCCGACGACGGCGGCTCGAGCGGCCGCCTCCGAGAGGCGTTCGGGATTCCCGCTCCGGGCGACATCCGGCGCTGCATCGGCGCGTTGCTGCCCGGGCGGTCGCCACTCGGTGACGCGCTTGAGTACCGCTTCGACGCCGGTGAGCTCGGAGGGCACGCCTTCGGAAACGTCCTCCTCGCCGCGCTCGCCGCGACGCGCGGTGATTTCGCGTTGGGCGTGGCGGAGTGTTGCACCATTCTGCGGACCGTCGGTACCGTCGTTCCCGCCACCGACATCCCCGTCGTGCTGAAAGCGACAGTCCACGGCTCGGAGATGCAGGGCCAGGCGCGTATCAAGATGACCGAGGGTGTGACCTCCGTCTCGCTCATTCCCGAGGACGCGCCGGTGCCGCCTGCTGCGATCGAAGCGATCCGGAGTGCGGACGAGATCGTCATCGGTCCGGGGTCTCTCTTTACGAGCGTTCTTGCCGCGCTGGCTCCTGGGCCGATCGGTGCGGCGTTGGCGCGCTCTGAGGCCCGACGTATTTACGTCTGCAACCTGCACGAGCAGGTCCCGGAAACGACGGGCTTTGACGTCGCCGCGCACGTACTTGCGCTGGTCCGCCACGGCATCGAGCCTGATGTGATCATCTGTGATCCCGAACAGATCTCACTCGGGGCGATGCCCGAGGGTGTGCGTGTCGTCGCGCGACCCTTGGCTCGCGGTGATGGACTCGCTCACGACGCGAAGCTCCTCGCCGCCGCGCTTGTCGCGGCAGCGCGCAGTTAGAACCTCGACGATCAGGACTCGCCCGAG
Source organism: Acidimicrobiales bacterium (assembly GCA_049696635.1). Taxonomy (GTDB): domain Bacteria; phylum Actinomycetota; class Acidimicrobiia; order Acidimicrobiales; family Bog-793; genus CAVRXQ01. The sequence continues at coordinate 2,697 of JBAVUF010000080.1, forward strand.
CGCCGCCGTCGTTCATCAGGCGAAGAGTTGCCCGCACCCGATCGATCCTCGGCCTCGTACGTCGCGATGAGAGGCGCGGGCAACGACTTTGTTGCACGGAACCTTACCGATCGACCCGGACAGCCTTCGGAGGAGCCTTCCGAGGCTCCGAGTCGCGCGGACCCGGCCATTAGCCTCTGGGAAAAGACGTGGCCGGCGGCGAAGCTGCTCGTGTCGCGCTGCTCGTCGGCGACACGGCGAGTGGTGACGCGGATTGTGTGCTCGCGCGAGAGGAAGGCTGGTGAAGTAATGACGGTACGGGTCGGCATCAATGGGTTCGGGAGGATTGGGAGGAACTTCCTCCGCGCCGCTCGTGAGTCTTCGTCAAAGGTCGAGATCGTGGCGGTCAACGACCTCCTCTCTCCGGAGGTCAACGCCCATATGCTCCGGTACGACTCGACATACCGTCGCTTCCCGGGCACCGTCGAAGTGAAAGGGAGCGATCTCGTCGTCGACGGCAAGACGATCACTGTCTTTGCCGAGAAAGATCCGTCGCAGCTCAAGTGGTCCGCGGTCGGCGCCGACGTCGTCATCGAATCGACGGGCCACTTCACCAAGCGCGACGCGGCAGCAGCCCACCTCGAGGGCGGTGCGAAGCGAGTCATCATCTCGGCACCGTCTTCGGATGCCGACGCAACGTTCGTCATCGGCGTGAACGACACCGCCTTTGATCCACAGCGAGACATCGTCGTGTCGAACGCCTCCTGCACGACGAATTGCTTCGTGCCGATGATGAAGGTTGTCGACGACGCGTTCGGTATCGACAAGGGCCTGATGACAACGGTGCATGCCTACACGAACGATCAGGAGCTGCTCGATTTCGCTCGCGAGAATCTGCACCGGGCGCGAGCGGCGGCCGTGAACATCGTGCCGACGACGACCGGCGCAGCGCGCGCTACGGCTCTCGTTATGGAGAACATGAAGGGTCGTCTCGACGGAACGTCTCTTCGCGTCCCTTTGCCGGTCGGATCGATCACCGACTGGGTCGGCATCCTGAACGCGGAGACCGACGTCGCAGGGATCAATGCTGCGTTCAAGCAGGCGGCCGGATCGGGTTCACTCTCTAACGTCCTTGTCTACAACGAAGACCCGATCGTCTCGTCGGACATCATCGGTTCGCCCGCTTCCTGCACTTTTGACGCCGGGATGACGATGGCGCTTCCTCTCGACGGTGGGAAGACGCTCGCCAAGATCTTCGGGTGGTACGACAACGAGTGGGGGTACTCGCATCGCCTTGTGGACCTCGCCGCGATCGTCGGCGCGGCGTGACGACCCGCCTCCCGCTCCTCGAGGACCTTCCGGAAGTCGAGGGGAAATCGGTCCTCGTTCGCGTCGACTTCAACGTGCCGATCCGAGAGGTAGACGGACGACGTGTCGTCGCTGACGACTTCCGGATCAAAAGCGCGATTCCGACGCTTCATTGGCTCGTCGAGCGGGGCGCAAAGGTGACGTGTGCCACACATCTCGGCCGACCGAAGGGCAAGCCCGATCCCGCCTTCGATGTCGCACCGGTCCGCGAGCGCCTCGAGGAGATGCTCCCGGAGGTCTCGCTCATGGAGAACCTGCGCTTCGACCCCGGCGAGGAAACGAACGATCCCGCATTCGTCGACCGTCTCGTTGCGGGCCAGGACCTGTACGTAAACGATGCTTTCGGTTCCTCGCACCGGAGGCACGCCTCGATCGTCGGACCGCCGACTCGCCTTCCGTCGGCCGCGGGGCGGCTGCTCGCGCGCGAGGTCGAAGTCATCGGTGGATTGCTTAAGTCGCCTAGGCGTCCGTTCGTCGCGGTTCTCGGCGGTGCAAAAGTTGCCGACAAGCTCGGCGTCGTCCAATCCCTTGCTCGGCACGCGGACACGGTGCTCGTCGGTGGTGGGATGTCGTACACGTTCTTGGCGGCGCGTGGGGAGTCCATCGGCGACTCGTTGTTCGATGCGACGAAGCTCGAGGAGTGCACCGCATTGCTGTCAGGCTCGTTCGATATCCAGCTGCCGACGGACGTTGTCGCCATCGGACCGGGGGGCACTCTCCGCCCCGGAGGCCTCGCGACAGACGATCTCGACCCGATCGAGACGTTTTCCGGCGGCATCCCTGACGGCTGGGAGGGAGTCGACATCGGCGAAGAGACCCGCCGCGCGTACGCGGGCGCGATCGACTCGGCGGGGACGGTGTTTTGGAATGGCCCAGTCGGGGTCTTCGAGGATCCGAGGTTCGCGCTGGGCACGCGCGCGCTCGCCGAGTCGCTCGCGTCGGCTGGCGGATTCACCGTGGTCGGCGGGGGCGACGTAGTCGCCGCGATCGACGGCTTCGGACTTGAGGACAAGATCGACTTCGTGTCGACGGGTGGTGGCGCCTCGCTCGAGCTCTTGGAGTTCGGCGACCTTCCGGGACTTGCGGCGCTCCGATCGGCTTCGAACGCGCCGTGCGACGGGGGTGACGCGTGACACCTGAGCGCGGCGCGCTGATCAGCGGAAACTGGAAGATGAACGAGAACCACTTCGAGGCGCTGAAACTTGTTCAAGAACTGGCGGCGCTCTTGCTGCAAGGTGCGATCCCTCCCGGACGCGAGGTCAGCATCCATCCGTCGTTCACGTCGTTACGAACGGTGCAGACCGCGCTCGAGACCGACCATGTTCCCGTCGCGCTCGGTGCCCAGAACTGTCACTTTGAGGATCGCGGGGCGTATACCGGCGAGGTGAGCCCCGAGATGCTCGCCCGATTGAACGTGCGCTTCGTGATCTGCGGACACTCCGAGCGTCGCCAATACTTCGGCGAGACCGACGAGATTGTGCGCAAGAAGGTGGAAGCGGTCCTGCGGAACGGCATGCGACCGATCGTCTGTGTCGGCGAGACACTCGATGAGCGTGACGCCGGCGAGGCAGAGGCGAAAGTCCGCCGGCAGGTCGCCGCGGCGTTTGAGGGGATGAAGCCCGACGTCGTCGCGAGCTGTGTCGTCGCGTACGAGCCGATCTGGGCGATCGGCACAGGGGAGACCGCCAGCGCGAAGGACGCCGAAGAGATGTGCAGCCTTGTTCGCGAGGAGATCGCCCGCCTGGCGAAGTCGGCGGCCCCGGCGATTCGCATCCAGTACGGCGGTTCGGTGACCCCGGAGAGCGCCCCTGAACTCATCTCCGGCGACGACGTCGACGGTTTCCTCGTCGGCGGCGCGAGCCTCGATGCCCAGAAGTTCTTTTCGATCGTTCGGTCTGGTTCGTAGCCGCCGCCCGCGTCGATGACCAGCTCAGCGGGCTGGTAGCCTGCCGGACGCTGCTTTTGGCGGATTGAGGAGGACTCCGGACGTGCTGACCGACGTCGTCGTCGGGATCGAGGCTGCAGCCTCCTTCGCGCTCATCCTGCTCATCCTGTTGCACTCCGGGCGGGGCGGCGGCCTCTCCGACCTATTCGGCTCGACGGTGGGATCGGCGGCGGCCGGGTCGACCGTCGCGGAGAAGAACCTCGACCGCCTGACGATCACGGTCGCGGTGATCTTCGCTTTCGCGACGGTGATCATCGGCCTCAGGTGGGGCTAAGGCCGGTCGCAGCCGCAGTTCTTCTCGTTCTCGCCGTCGCCGCGTGTGGGAGTGTCGCGAACGGCGCCGAGCGGACAAGCACCACGTCGACGAGTCCTCCGAACGGTACGATCACCCTTGAACGCGGCGGTGTCGTGACCGTTGCGGTTCCGAGCCTGCCGACGGAATTCAACCCGTCGACCCCGGCGGGATCGAACGCCGTCACCCAGATGGTGATGGAGCAGGTCTGGCCACAGCCGTTCATCGTCGCTTCGGGGAATCGCATCGAAACCGGCCCGGGGCTTATCACCGCCGCCGAGCTCGTCGGGGTCAAGCCCGAGACCGTGGAGTACACGTTGGCGAACGGGGCGCGTTGGTCGGACGGTGTTCCGATCTCGGTTGCCGACTTCGTTTATAACTGGCACGAGTCGATTGCCGAAGGCCCGCTGCTTCCGGCGTCGTTCCCGCTCGCCGGATACGAGTCGATCGCCTCGATTCGCGCGACGAAGGACGACACGGTGACGGTGGTCTTCAAGACGCCTTACGCGGACTGGCAGGGATTGTTCGCGAACCTTGTTCCCGCGCACATCGCCGAGCGTTACGGGTGGACGTCGGCGTTCGCCGGCCCGGACCCCGCCCACCTCGTTTCCGGCGGTCCGTTCACGGTGTCGAGGGTTACCCCCGGTGTCGAGCTCGTTCTCTCCCGCAATCCAAGCTATTGGGGTCGACCCGCGCGTCTCTCGGAGATCGTGTTCAAGGTCGAATCGAGCGCGGCGACGACGTTGGCTGACCTCGTGGCGGGACGCGTGGATGTCGCTGAGCTCGATCCGAGTCCAGCGGTGACTTCTACGGTGCTCGGAAGCGGCAACCTCAACGCGTTCGCCGAATTGTCGCCCGTCCTTTGGCAGCTCGACTTCAATCTCGCCGACCCCGTGGTCTCGTCGCTCGATGTCCGTCTCGCGCTCGCGAACCTCATCAATCGTGCCCAGCTCGTCTCGGACTCCGCTGGTCTGGCGAATGGCGACGAATTCGCGTCATCGAATCACCTGTATGGTTCGGGAGCTCCCGGTCACCGACGCGACGATGGGCCATACGAGGGCTCGGACCTCGCGATTGCTGATCAACTGCTGCAGTCGGCGGGGTATTCGTTGAACGGCGACGGCCTCGTCGCCACGCCGTCGGGAACCACCCTGTCGCTCACCCTCACCGGCGTGACGGGAGATCCGTTGATCACGCGGGTCGAAGACGAGTTGCAGGCGCAATTGCTCGTCGCAGGAATCCAACTCCACATTCACAACGTCGCCCTGTCGACACTGTTGGACGAGGTCCTGCCGCTGGGCGAGTACGAGCTAACGCTCGCGCCATACTTATTGTCCCGATTTCCTTCGACGAACGAAGGCCTCTACACCGACCCTGTCGGTCCGACACCGAGCCTTGCATTTGGGACAACGGGATCACCCGCACAAGCGACCGCGACGAAGTCGCTCTACGGATCGGGCTCTGGAATCGAACCCGCAGCGAGCTCTGCTGGCGTCGTGACCCGTGACGTGCTCGGATTCGACGACCCCGTCGTCTCAACGCTCTTTGCGCGGGCTGTTTCGCAGCTCAATTTCCTCACGGCCTCGAACCTGTACAACAGGATCGATACCCAGCTTTGGAACGACATGGTGGGGTTGCCGCTCTTCCAGGCACCGACGGTGCTCGTCTCTCGGGACAACCTCGTGAACGTGAGTTACTCCGCAACATGGGCCGGCCCGATGTGGAACGCGGAGCAGTGGGGGATCCAGCTCGGCCCTCCGCCAACAACAACCACGACCACGGTTCCAGCACGATGACCACCCCTGAGTTGAGATTTCGAGGCGATAGCCTCTCTTCTCTCGGCGGCCCGAGTCCAAAATTGTCGGAGTGGCGGAATAGGCAGACGCGCCAGCTTGAGGGGCTGGTGCCCGCAAGGGCGTGGGGGTTCAAGTCCCCCCTCCGACACTTTTTGCCAGGTCAATGTAAATAGAATCGCCGGACCGTGACCCACATATCGGGCGGTATGCGGCACCCGACTGAACCCTCACCGGCGTCGGTATGGGACAGTCCGCCAAGAGCCGTGTCGAGTCGATCGCCCTTGAACTACGCCGGCGGCAGCGATCCGGTTGACCTCTTACGCTTTTGTGCACGGAGACGTTCACCTTCCTCTTCACCGACATCGAGGGCTCGACGGAGCTGCTGCAGCGTCTCGGACACGACGTCTACGTCACTGTCCTCGCCGAGCACCACTCCCTCATTCGGTCCCGTCTCGCCGCGCACGACGGTAAGGAGGTCAGCACGCAAGGAGACAGCTTCTTCGCCGTGTTCACCTCGCCGAGCGCCTGTGTATCGGCCGCCGTCGAGCTGCAGCGGGCGCTTTCATCCCACCGGTGGTCAGGAGGCGAGCAAGTCCGCGTGCGGATGGGCATCCACTCGGGCGAGGCCGAAGAGACGACGACCGGTCTCGTCGGACTCGAGGTTCATCGCGCCGCCCGGGTGGCGGCCGTCGGTCACGGTGGCCAGATCCTTTGCTCGGCAGCCGCAGCCGCCCTACTGCGCGACACCCTCCCTTCGGGCGGGTCCCTCCGCGATCTCGGTCTTCATCGCCTGAAGGATCTCGGCCGCCCAGAGCAGATCTTCCAGTTAAAAGGCGAAGGACTCGAGGTCGATTTCCCGCCGCTGCGCTCGCTCGACAACCCGGCGCTGCCAAACAACCTGCCTGCGCAGCCGGCGAGCTTCGTCGGGCGGGATGTCGAAGTGGCCGAGGTCCGGCGTCTTGTCGAGTCCGCTCGGCTCATCACCCTCACTGGCGCCGGGGGGTCGGGCAAGACCCGGCTCGCCCTGCAGGTGGCGGCGGAACTGCTCGACGGGTCCGGCGACGGGGTCTGGCTCGTCGAGCTCGCCTCGGTCTCAGAACAAGGTGCCGTCCCGTCGGCGATCAGCGAGGTGATCGGAATCACGAGCCGAGCCGGTCGGCCGGTGATCGATACCCTGGTCGACGCCCTCGAGCTCCAATACGTGCTCATCGTGCTCGACAACTGCGAGCACCTGATCGGGGCGTGCGCCGCAGTCGCCAACGCCATCTTGGCGAGGTGCCCAAGAGTCCACCTGATGGCGACGAGCCGTGAACCGCTTGGCATTGGTGGCGAGACCATCTACCGCGTGCCTTCGCTGTCGCTGCCCAATTCCGATGACGGCGACACGTTCGTGACCGACGGTTCCGACGCAGTCGCGCTGTTCGTTGATCGGGCGAGGGCACAAGGCGCCGAGTGCACCCTCGACGAAGAGACGAGCCCGCTCGTCGCTTCGATCTGTCGGCGACTGGACGGGATGCCGCTCGCCATCGAGCTCGCCGCCGCCCGGTTGCGGTCGATGTCACTCGAAAGCCTCAACGACCGACTCGACCAGCGCTTTCGCCTGTTGACTGGGGGCAGCCGAAGCGCAATGCCGCGCCAACAGACGCTGCGGGCAACGGTCGAGTGGTCCTATTCGCTTCTCAACGGCCCCGAGCCGTCCCTCCTTCGTCGCCTTTCGGTGTTTGCCGAGAGCTTTGACTTGGAGGCCGCCGAGGAGGTCTGTTGCCTGCAAGACATCGAGGAGATCGACGTCGACGATTTGTTGGGGTCACTCGTCGACAAGAGCCTCGTCGTCACAGAGCCGAGCAGAGGAAGGGCCCGCTACCGGCTCCTCGAAACGATCCGACAGTTCGCAGCCGAACGCCTCGTCGAATCGGACGAGATCGAGGCGGCCGCCATCGGCGCGGCACACGCCGCGTACTACCTATCGCTCGCCGAACTCGCCACACCGCACCTCTTCGGACCCGACCAGGGCCGGTGGTTCGCACGACTCGACGCCGACCAGGCGAACCTCCAACGCGCGCTGGAACACGCGACGGCCGAACGCGACGGGACCGAGCGGGTGCTCCGCTTCGGCGTGGCGCTGCAGCGCTATTGGCGGGTGCGTGAGCGAAACGAGGAAGCGGTCAGGCTTCTCACGTCCGTGCTCGAACGTCCGGAAGCCCACGTGGACCGCAAGCTGTTCGCCGCGGCCCTGACCACCGTCGCGTTTCTCTCCAGCGATATCAGAAAGGCACTGTTCGCCGGCGAACGGGCGGTCGAGATAGCCCGCCAGCTCGATGACGACCGATTACTCATCTGGTCGCTTAGTTATCTCTGCTCGAAGTGTTACTTCGCCGGCGACCCTGAGAGAGGGTTTCCATTCGGGAAAGAGGCTGTCGAGCGCGCCAGGGTGCTCAGCGACGAGGTCTTGTTGGCCAACAGCCTGAGGATGTACCTCCTCTGCGGCAGCATCATCGACCCAGCCGGCACCGAAGAGTTGTTCACCGAGGCCATCTCGTGCGCCGATCGCTCCGGCGATCAGTTCTGCATCGCACATATAGAGAACAATGCTGGTGTCTACGCGCTGGAGTTGGGAAACATCCCTGCTGCGCGATCACACCTTGAAGAGGCGGTTCGAGTCAGTGATGCGATCGGGTACGTAAACCACTATCAGCCGATCCTCAACCTGGGCCGGGTGCTGTGTGAAGAGGGCGACCGCGACGGTGCTCGCTCCCGATTCCGGGATGGGTTGCGCATCAGTCGGCGAGCCGGAGACCGTTCCGGGATTGCCTCCGCGGACCTTTGGCTCGCCTGTGACGCAGTTGACTCGGGCGACTGGCACCGGGCCACCCTGCTTCACGGTGTCGCGCAGACATTCATGGACCAGATGGGTGCGGTGTGGCAAGGACACGAGGCGCACGACCAAGAGATCAGCATCAACGAGGTGCGCGCACACCTCGGTGATGCGGAGTTCGAACGCGCCTATGCCGAGGGCAGAAGGCTCAGTGCTGAACAGGGATTCGACTTGGCGCTCGGCAGAATGCGAGCAATCTGACGCATTGCGGCGGTCGTTATGGGCGATTCTCGTTAACTGCCACCTAACGCGCGTCTGGAAGGTGGCTAAGAGTGACATCGAAGTGCCGGTCGGCGGCACGTCTCGCCGCTACGCGGCTGGTAGCCACAGCTCGGCAACCACTAGCTCAAACCCACCGCGTGCGGAGTTGTCGCGAGTCCCCCCTCCGACACCGGTCACACGGAGTGCCATCATTCGAGGACCGGGGCGCTACTTGCGGGCACACCCCGATCAACATCAACCAAGGAGCAGAGGTGACGAGTACCTTCAGTGCCGGCGCGTCGCACACCCCCACGACGATCTCGATCCGGTGCAAGGCCTGGGCTTGGCGGTCCGCGGGCATGCTGCTCGCGGCGGGCAGCTGCGCGGTGTCTCTGGCCATTTTCCCGGCCACGGCGGAGGCTCTGCAGCCCAGTGCAACGGGACCTCGCTCCACCGTCTCGACCTTTTGTGCACACATCCCGGCCACAAAGGTCTCCTCGCTCGTCGGGACAACGGTCTCGCTCTTTCAGGCCGTCCTCGAGAAGACCACGCTTGAGTGCATCTATTTCGGCAAGGTGGCGGCCTCTGTCGCGCATCCAATCGACGAGGTGGTCATCTCGAAGCAGCCCGGTATCCCAGCCTCTCAGCTCGCCACCCGAGCCAAAGCTGAGGCGAGGATTGCCGCTGAGTCCCCGAAGGGCGTGAAGCTGATCTTCACTTCCCTTCCGTCCGTCGGCTCGACCGCGTTCAGCTGGACTTACACCAAAGCGCTGAACGGCGGGCAACTCGTCGGCGTCGCCGACAACAAGGGAACCACCGGTTACGGCGTCGCGCTGGGCGGCGCGGCAAAGACATTCGGTACCGCGGCGGGGCACGTGCCAGTCGGCGAGCGCCTGCTCGCGCTCGACATCGCCGCCTGAGCATCGAGCCCGGGG
>JBAVUF010000081.1:0-21075 GCA_049696635.1 Acidimicrobiales bacterium
ACGCGGACCCTCGCCGGCGCGGCGCGGAACGGCGTGCCGGCCGACGCGGTCACCGCTGCAGCCTGTTGCTCCGTCGTCGCCATTACCGCCTCACCCTTCTCCACGGCGACGCCGCCATCCGTTCCCCGGCCGTCGCCTCGGCGTCACGGATCGTCCGGCCGGTGTGCGCCATGAAGACGTCGTCCAGGGTGGGCCGGGCGATCGAAACCGAGGAGATCGCGACGCCGAGCTCGGCGAACAGCCGAGGCACGAACTGCTCACCCCCGGCGACGTAGACGGTGAGACCGCCTTCGGACCGTGTCGCGTCGAGTCCGAAGACGGTTTTCAACGCCGCGATCGCCGCGTCGTCGTCATCCGTATGGAGTTGGACGCGGTCCAGTCCGACCTGCGCCTTCAGCTCCTCGGGGGTCCCGCTCGCGACGATGCGGCCTTCGTCGATGATCGCGATCCGGTCGCAGTGTTCGGCCTCGTCCATGTAGTGCGTCGTCAGGAACATCGTGATCCGTTCGGTCCGGCGCAACTCATTGATGTAGCTCCAGATGTGGGCGCGGGTCTGCGGGTCGAGGCCGACGGTCGGCTCGTCCAAGAACAAGACCCGGGGCGAATGCATTAGGCCGCGTGCGATCTCGAGCCGCCGTTTCATTCCGCCCGAGAACGTCCGGACGAGGTTCTTCCGGCGCTCCCAGAGGCCGACCATGTTCAACACGTCCTCGATGCGCTGTGGCGCCTCGGCGCGCGGCACGCCGTAGAGCTCGGCGTGGAAGCGGAGGTTCTCGTCGGCGGTCAAGTAGTCGTCGAGGGTCGTGTCCTGGAAAACGAGCCCGATGCGTTGGCGAACCGCCTCTTGCTCTGTCGCGACGTCGAAGCCGGCGACCCGGGCCCATCCTGACGACGGCCGCAGCAACGTGCAGAGCATGGAGATCGTCGTCGACTTGCCGGCCCCGTTCGGACCGAGGAAACCGAAGGTCTCACCGGACCCCACGGAAAAATTCACGCCGCGCACGGCCTCTACGTCACCGAATCGCTTCGCCAGCTCGACGACCTCGATCGAGTTCGTCTCGACCGCGGCGCCGCCCGATCCGTTGGGCGATGCGACTTCGTTGACCACGCCCCTTACCGCCATTGATCCGCGATGGTGCTCCACCAATCGACGTTCCGACGGTATCGGACCTCATCTGGGAGATCGGCGCCAGCGAATCCGCCAAACCGGTCTCAGCAGCTGAGAAGGGACGATCGGCCCTGTTCGTGCGCCGGGTGGCGCGTTGAGATGGAGGTGGAGGTGGTGACGATGACGATCCACCACGCAACACACCAGGACACGGCGTTCGACGCACGCGCCGCCCGCCCGATTGACGAACTCGAGTGCACCGCCATCCTCGCCCGTCACGACGTCGGACGGCTTGCGATCCTCGAGGACGACGAGCTCGACATCTTCTCGGTCCACTACGCCGTCGACGGGCATTGGGCGATCGTTTCCCTTCCGCCCGAGATCGACCTCTCGCACACGAGCCTCGATCGGGTCGCCCTCTCAGTCGACGAGATCGACGGCGAGGGCGAGCGGACGATCGTGATCCAGGGCTCGGGCCGCGACATCACGGCCGGTCTCGACGAAACCTCGATCAGGGAGCGGACGATCGCGGATCGACATCAAGGCGAGCTCGGTGCGACCCGAGCGATTCGCGTCATCCCCCGTCTGGTTAGCGGACGCGAGACGCCCGCGAGGGCCTGCTGAACGCTCCCGCGGCGATCCACGCGCCTCGTTTCACCCTTCCGTCCGCACGAAGGGTGCGACTATGCCGCGCTCATCGTGCCGGGAAATGACCGAGGTAGCCGCCCACTAATTTGGCCTCGATGGGCCAGCCGGAATCTCTTACTTCAGCCGAACGCGCTCGCGTGCAGAAAAGCGAGGAACTCGTCGTCGCCCGCGGGCTGATCAAGCGCTTCGGGGATTTCATCGCCGTCGACGGCGTCGACTTTTCGATCGCGCGCGGCGAGTCGTACGGCTTTCTCGGTCCGAACGGTGCCGGCAAGACCTCGACGATGCGGATGGTGTCGTGCATGTCGCCGATCTCGGGGGGGTACCTGTCGGTACTCGGCATGGACCCGCAACGCGACGGCGCTCGGATCCGCGCCCGCATCGGACTCGTTCCTCAGGAGGACTCGCTCGACCTCGAGCTCACCGTGCTCGACAACATGTTGGTCTACGGCCGGTATTTCGATCTGCCGCGCAAGTTCATCCGCGAGCGCGCCGAGGAACTGCTCGATTTCGCACAACTCACCGAACGCGCCGGCGACAAGGTTGAGTCCCTCTCGGGAGGGATGAAGCGCCGCCTCACGATCGCGCGCGCTCTCGTCTCGGATCCCGAACTTTTGATTCTCGACGAACCGACGACCGGCCTCGACCCCCAGGCGCGGCACCTTTTATGGGACCGCCTCTACCGACTGCGCCGCGAGGGTGTGACGCTGATCATCACGACCCACTACATGGAAGAGGCCGAACAGCTCTGTGAACGACTCGCCGTCATGGATCACGGCCGCTTCGCCGCCGAGGGGAGCCCGCAAGAGCTCATCGGTCGGTTTTCGACGCGTGAGGTAGTCGAGCTGCGATTCCGCTTCCTCGAGCCGAAGGACGTCGCGATCCGCTTGGAGGGCCTCACGCAACGTGTGGAGGTTCTCCCCGACCGCCTGTTGCTCTATTCGGACGACGGCGACGCGACGCTCGCCGAGGTTCACCGAACGGGTATTGAGCTCGACTCCGCACTTGTGCGCCGCTCAAGCCTCGAAGACGTCTTTTTGAGGCTCACCGGTCGCTCGCTCATCGAGTGATGGCGCACGTAGAGGCGGTTGCGCTCGAACGTCGGGAGCCGCGCTTCATGCGGCCGCGCTGGCTCGGAGCGTTCATGTACTTCGCCTACTCGTACAAAAGGACCTGGCGCGGTTCGATCACCACGAGCTTTTTGTACCCCGTGCTGTATCTGGCGGCGATGGGAGTCGGCCTCGGATCGCTCGTCGATCACCACGTCGGCCGCGTCGGCGGCGTTTCGTACCTGCACTTTCTCGCGCCTGGTCTCCTCGCCGCGACTGCGATGCAAGTCGGCGGCAGTGAGTCGATGTACCCGATCATGGGCGCGATCAAGTGGAACAAGACCTACTACGCGATGTTGGCGACGCCACTGTCCTACAAGGACGTGCTGCGCGGGCACCTCGTCGCGATTGCCTGCCGCCTGTTTTCGGTCTGCGCGATCTACACCGCGATCCTCGCTGCATTCGGGACGACGTCGTCTGATCTCGCCGTGCTCGTGATCCCCGCGGGTGTTCTGACGGGTCTCGCTTTCGTATTGCCGATCGTCGCGTACTCGGCGCTGCAGACGAATCAGATGGGCTTCACCGCCATCTACCGGATGGGTCTGATCCCGCTCTTTTTGTTCTCCGGGACGTTCTTCCCGGTCACGCAGCTCCCGGGTTGGCTGCAGGTGATCGCCTACGCGACGCCGCTCTATCACGGCGTCGCGCTCTGCCGGGGACTCGTCATCGGTGGCATGAGCGCAACCGCGGCGCTCGCGCATATCGGCTATCTCGTCGCGTTGGCGCTCATCGGCTACGGGTTCGCGCTGCGCAGCTACCGAAAGCGCCTCCTCGTATGAGCAGCACGGCGATCTCTTTCCCGATCCGGATCACCCCGACCGCGCTGCTCGGCACGCGGCGCGCGATCAGGCTCGTGCAGCGGAACTTCCTCGTGTACCGCCGGCAGTGGTTCGTATTCGTCTCCGGATTCTTCGAGCCGTTCTTCTACCTGCTGTCGATCGGCGTCGGCCTCAACAAGCTCGTCGGCGCGCTCCATATCGGCAACCACCTCGTCGCCTACACGGCGTACGTCGCACCGGGGCTGCTCGCCACCTCGGCGATGAACGGGTCGATCTTCGACTCGACATTCAACATGTACTTCAAGCTCAAGGTTTCGAAGACCTACGACGCGTTGCTGTCGACGCCGATGGCTCCCGGTGACATCGCCCTCGGCGAGCTCACGTGGTCGCTGTTGCGCGGTTCCACGTATTCGGCGGCGTTCATCGTCGTGATGGCCGGTCTCGGTTACGCGCTGACGCCGTGGGTCGCGTTGTGCTACCCGGTCGCGATCCTCATCGGATTCGCCTTCGCCGGAGTCGGCATGGCGGCGACGTCGTACATGCGCAGTTGGCAGGACTTCGACAAGGTCTCACTCGCGCTCATCCCGATGTTCTTGTTCTCGGCGACCTTCTACCCGCTGTCGGTCTACCCGGGATGGCTGCAAGAGGTCGTCCGACTCACGCCGCTCTACCAGGCGGTCACACTCGAGCGGGGCATAGACGCCGGGCAGCTCGCTCCGATCCTGATCGTCCACGCCTTCTATCTGGCGGTGATGGGTCTCGCCGGGCTGTCGATCACCTCGCGGCGGCTCGCGAAAAAGCTGTTGCCCTAGATGATCGAATCCGTTCAGATCGCGTACGCGCAGCCGTCCCAGAGCGCCTCGAGCCGTTGACGTCGCGAGCCTTTCAGCTTTAGGACGAGCTCGTCGGGGTGGGCGCCGCGAGCCGATGAGTAGAAGACGATCATTCCGTCGTCCTCGAAGCGCTCGTAGCGCGCCGCTTCGTCCGGAGCCGCAATCTTGACGTCGAGCGTCGTCAGCGCGCCCGTGCAGCAGCGCTGTGAATGCGGGACCACCGTGACGACCCCCCCTCGTTCGGCGAGGTACTCACGCACCCTTGAGTCGGCGACGATCCTCACACCACAAGACTACGGCGACTCGGTTCGAGCGAGCGGCTCACCTTGGTCGCGCCGAAGGCCCGAAGTCCTCGACGAGCGCCGCAGTGACATGCCGGGCGAGCGCCGCCATGCCGAGGCACCGTGAAACTCCATTGCTCCTCGGATGCCTTGTCGGGCGTACCATAAATCCAACCAGCCGCGACGCCGTCAACATTCGCCATCAGATCGCGCGAGTTGCTCGAGGGGTCGATGTCCACTTCTGTGGCGTTTTTACGCGCTGTCAACGTCGGCGGACGGTCGCTGCCGATGACGGAATTGCGTAAGCTCTTCGAACGCCTCGGTGCCCGCGAAGTCCAGACGTACATCCAGAGCGGCAACGTCATCTACGAACCGCCGAAGCGCGCACCGGCAAACTTCGTCGAACGCGTAGAGCGGGCGCTCGTCGAGGACTTCGGGCTCGAATCCGCCGTCGTGATCCGTTCGACAGAAGAACTGCGCCGCGTTACTTCGTCGATCCCCTTTCCAAAAAGCGCCCATCGGGCAGTCCACGTGGGATTCTTCAAGTCGCTTCCGACAGCCGCCGAAGTGCGCGCGATCGAGCCGTTCGACGCCGGCGAAGAACGCGCCGTCATGGCAGGGCGAGAGTGCTTTTTGTATCTGCCGAACGGCGTCGGGAGAGCGAAGCTGCCCAACAAGGTGAACCGTTTCTCGACACCGGTCACGATTCGCAATCTCCGCACCGTGACGGCCATCGAAAAACTCGCCGCGAGACGCGAAGCCGAGCACCGCTGAGCCAGCCAAGTTCGGCAGGCTCCACGCACGCACGCTGGGCGGACGTAACGCACCGAGGTCGCAGACATCGCCCCGCAGTCGCGAGGTCATTCGGCCCTAGTGGCTGGACCTCGATAAACGTACCTTTCCGCGATGGTAGGTCAGCGCCTCACTCGGCCGATCCGGCACACGATCTTCCTCGAGGATTACATCGACGTACCTATGCACCTGGCTGCGATCGAGCAACGGTTTCTCGCCGGCGGCGGCTGGCTCGCCCCGTTCGCGAATTCCGCCGAGCACGAAGGCGAGGCGCTCCTCATGCGCCTCGGTCCGGCCTGGGGTGGGGGTCGCATCGCCCGGGAGGTCCGGGTGCGGATTCGAGGCACCCGTACTCGCGGCGAGGCGAACGTCATTTCGCTGACGTGGGTGGACGCGCAACGACCGGGGCTCTTTCCGGTGCTCGACGGCGACCTCGAGCTCGCCCCCGTCGGCGACGAGTCGTGCCGGCTGACGCTCTCCGCGACTTACACCCCACCCCTCGGCGACTTCGGAGCCGATCTCGACCGGGCGGTGCTCCATCACGTCGCGCAGTCGACGGTGCGGTCCTTTTTGTGCCAGGTCGCAAAGACCCTCGAATCCTGAACAAAGGGGTCCGCGTGCCGGCGGTGTGAACGCGGTACGTCAAGAACGAGCACACTTTCAGAGATGGCCCTCGCCACGCTGCCGCCGCCCACCGAGCCGAACCCGCCTCGGTCGCCGCTCCTGCAGCTGCGCGGCGTTTCCCTCAGCTTCGGAAACCTGCGGGTCCTGAAGGGTGTCGAATTCGAGATCGAACCCGGCGAAGTGGTCGCGCTCACAGGCGAGAACGAATCGGGCAAGACGACGATCGTTCGCTGCATCGCCCGTGACCTCGCGCCCGACCACGGTGAGGTCCTCCTCAAAGGCGAGCGCCTCCCGGTGCGCCCTGGGGGCGAGAACCGGGACCTCGCCGTCGTCTGGCAGGACCTCTCGTTCTGCGACAACCTCGACGTTGCGGCGAACGTCTTCCTCGGCAAAGAACACCGCAACTGGTTCTTGTCCGACCCAAGGGCGCGCGCCGCGACGCGCTCTCTCCTTTCTTCGTACGGCATCGGGGTCGATGCAACGCGTTCGGTTGCTTCGCTTTCCAGTGTCGAATTGAAACTCGTCGCGATTGCGCGGGCGATGCAGAGCGAACCCCGTGTTCTCGTGCTCGACGAGCCGACCGAGGCGCTCGGGGTGCAAGAAACCCGACAAGTCGAAGATTTGATCGAGAAGGTGAAAGCGCAGGGCACGACGATCCTGCTCGTTACCCGAGACGTCAACCAGGCGTTTCACCTCGCGGACCGCATCCTTGTCCTGCGCGACGGCCGCGTCGTCGCCGACGTCGCGCCGACGGAGAGCCATCCCGACGACGTCGTCGCGATCATGTCCGGTCGTGCGCCCGACGTCACCGCCCGTCAGCAGCTCAGCCGGTTGCAGTCGCTCGTCGACCAGCTCGCATCTGAACGCCCGAACTCGAGCCTGCCGCTCGTCGCCTCGGCGCTCTCCGCCGCCCTCGGCACCGGCCAACTCTGCATCCACCTGCTCGACGAACAGACCCTGCGCTGCGTCGCCGCGACCGGTCTTCCACCCGACATGCTCGAGGCGTGGACCGCGGTCCCGGTCGGCCGCGTCGGCGGTCCGATGGGGATGGCCGCACAGACGCGCCGGATCGTGATCGACGAGGACGTCACAAAGAGCCCCTCATGGGCACCGTTCGCTGCGCTGCGCGCCAAAGCGGGAATCCGCAGCTCCTGGTCGGTGCCGATCATCGGTTCGCGCGGCCTGATCGGAGCGATCACCGGCTGCCAGCAGTCGGTCGGTCGCCCGCAAGCCGACCAGCTGGAGCTCGTCTCGCTCTACGCCGGTTACGCCGCCGGCGCGATCGAGCGTGATCAGCTGTACGGCGAGGCGACGGCAAGAAACCGCGTCCTCGAAACGATCCGCGAGGTTCTGGAAACGCTCGCCGGGCCGGAACCGGTGTCGAGCGGGCTTTTATCGGCGTTGCAATCGCTGCGTCGCGGCCTGCGTGCCGATGAGGTCGAGCTCTGGGCGAAGTCCGACGACGCGCCGGCGCGTTGTGTGGCGCTCGTCGACGCCAACGACCGTGCCCACACCAACCCGATCGGGCGCGAATCCGCCGGCGCAGAACGCGTCCTTGGCGAGTTCACCCACCCCGTCTCCCCCCAGGCGGTCGCCGGAGAAGACGCTGGCCAAGTGGTGGCGACGACATTCGACGCCCCGGGGGGGAGGTTTGCGTTGTGGTCGCGATGGGGAGGCCTCGAGCCTCCAGAAGACGCGGTCGCGCTGCTCGAGGACGCGGCGCACTCGGTCCGGCTCGCCCTCGAACGCCAAGAGGCGGAACAGGCGCACCAGCAGGCCGAAGCGCTCCGTCGCTCCCACCAGCTACAGCGCGACTTTCTCTTCCGCCTAAGCCACGAGCTCCGGACGCCGCTCACCGCGATTCGCGGCTACGCGAGCAGTCTTTTGGCGCCGGACGTGACCTGGGACGACGAATCGCGTGCCAGGTTCTTGAGTCGCATCGCGGGTGAGTCGGCGCGCCTTGGTCGGCTCGTCGGAGACCTGCTCGACTTCTCGGCGATCGAGTCCGACCTTTTGCGACTGCAGTCGGACTGGTGCGACCTCTCGCTCATCATCGAGGCAGCCCTGTCCTGTCTTCCGGCTGAACGCGCCGACATGGTCTCGGTCGACTGCCCGGCGACCATCGGACCGTTGTGGGGTGATCACGACCGACTCGAGCAGGTTTTCGTGAACTTGTTGGAGAACTCGTTCCGCCACAACGCTCCCGGCATTCACGTCGAGCTGCGGGCCTGGAAGTCGTCGTCGGAGATCGTGCAGGTGCGGGTCGCCGACAACGGCAAGGGGATCTCGGAGCCACTGCGGAAGAAGTTGTTCCAACCAAGAGCGCGCGAAATCGAGGACGCGCCGGGCGCGGGCCTCGGGCTTTCCATCACCAAGGCGATCGTGCGGGCACACGGGGGCGACATCGTCCTCGAGGAGTCCGACCAGGGCGCGAGCTTCCTCGTCAAGCTGCCATCGGAAGCTCCCGCAGGGGCGACGGCGTGACTTCAGTCGACACGCGGACGCGCGCGCTGCTCGTCGAGGACGACCCGAACATCGTCGACCTCATTAGGAGCAATTTGAACGTACGCGGCTACGACACCTGCGTGTGCAGCGAGGGGTCGAAGGCACTCGAGCTTTTCGAGTCCGAGGCCCCCGACATCGTGCTCTTGGACCTGATGCTCCCAGACGCCGACGGCTTCGAGGTCTGCCGGGAAATCCGCGAACGGTCGACCGTCGGCATCATCGTCGTTTCGGCCCGCGGCGGCCAAAGCGACAAGGTCACCGCTTTGAACTTCGGCGCCGACGACTACATCACAAAGCCGTTCGGCATCGAAGAGCTGCTCGCGCGCATCACGGCGACGCTTCGACGCTCGCGTCCGGCCGAAGCCGCGGATGCCTCGCCGCTCAAGGTCGAGACCGGAGACCTCGTCATCGATCTCGAGCGGCGCCTCGTCACCAAGGCGGGCGAGGCGGTCCACCTCACACCGACCGAGTTCGCGCTGTTAAGAGAGCTCGTCGTCAACCGAGGCAAGCTCCTCACCCACGCCCAGCTGCTGCGACGGGTCTGGGGTCCTGCCTACGCCACCGAAACGGAGTACGTGCGGGTTTTCGTGCGGCGGCTCCGAGCAAAGCTCGAGGGCAGCGGCGGACCGGCGATCATCATCACCGAGCCGCGCGCCGGCTACCGCTTTGTGCCCGAGTGATCCTCCCGTCGGGGTTGACGTCTCGGATTAAGCGTCGCCGCGCCGCAATCTTTACGATTCGTTCACATTGTTTCGGAGCTGTTAACGGCTCGTTCACGGGCGCCGACTTATCGTCACATCGCTGTAACCAGCGGGGTGCGCGTCCGCGCACCAAGAAAGGTGGTCCCAGTTCGGGCGCCGTCTCGCCGGTGATGACCGGCCACGGAGGCGACCGGAGCGGGAGGAACCGGGGCCGACGCAATGGCCTCTCGACAGCGTGACCGAAGAGAAAAAGGGGGAACTTTGAGAAGATCACGAAGGGCGCGATTCCTCGGGGCAGCCTGTGCCTCGGCGATGGTCGCCGCATTCGTCACCGGCATGGCCGCTACAGGCGCCTCGGCGCAATCGACCGTGTCGGCGACGACGTTCAACCGCAACTTCACGACGATGTCGCTTTTGAAGCCGATCACCGCCAAAGGCACGGGCGGCATCGGGGCGATTCTGCCCGACACCGTGTCGTCGACCCGTTACGTCGAGTTCGACGCGCCGTACCTGACCGAGGCGCTCCAGAAAGCGGGCATGCCCGCCTCTGAGTTCTCGGTCGTGAACGCGCACGGCAGCGACGCGACGGAGTTCGCCGATGCGCAGGCCGACATCACCAAGGGCGACACGGTGCTCATCATGGACCCGCTCGATGCCGGCGTCGGCAAGCGCATCGAGTCGTACGCGAAGGCACACGGCGTCAAGGTCATCGACTACGACCGGTTGACCCTCGGCGGCAGCCGCTCCTACTACGACAGCTTCAACAACGTCTACGTGGGCACCCTGATCGGCAAGGGCCTCGTCAGCTGCATCACGGCGTGGCACGTGACGAGCCCGGACGTCCTCGTCATGCACGGCGCTGTGACGGACAACAACGCGACGCTCTTCGCGCAGGGCTACAACGCGGTCCTGGCGCCTTACTTCGCGAAGGGCACCTACAAGCTTGCCGGTCGTCCGGCGGGCACGTGGACCCCGACGACGGCGCTCACTGAGTTCGAGGGCTTTTTCACGAAGAACTCGAGCATCAACGCCGTTTTGTCGCCGAACGATGAGAACGGCGCGCCGATCATCTCCTACCTGCAGAAGAAGGGTCTGAAGCCCAAGACCATTCCGTTCACAGGACAGGACGCCACGCTCACCGGTCTCGGCAACATCCTCACCGGCTACCAGTGCGGCACGGTCTACAAGCCGATCTACTTGGAGGCTCAAGCGGCCGTCGCGCTCGCGGTCTACCTGCGCGCGCACGAGAGCCCGCCTGCGGCTCTGGTGAACGGCCAGGTCGAGGACACGACCTCACACGTCTCGGTGCGCTCGGTGCTGCTCACCCCGGAATGGGTGACGCCCGCGAACATGAAGACGACCGTGATCGCCGACCACTTCGTCCCGCCGAGCCAGCTGTGCGCTTCGCCGTACGCCACGGCCGCGGCGTGCCGGGCGGTGGGCATCACCCCGTAACAGAAGGACCTGAAAAGTACGCTCAGAGGCATCCGGGCTGGTCGACAGCCCGGATGCTCGGGCAAGGTCCGCGGGACCCGCGGACCAGAGCTGGCGCCTGATTGGGCGCGCACCTCTCGGCCCGCGCGACATAACGCGCTGGAAGGAACGAGAAGGCCGCATGTCTGAGACGTTGCTCGAGAGGGGCCAGCCCTTGCTCGAGTTGCGCGAGGTCGAGAAGCACTTCGGGCCGGTGAGCGCGCTCAACGGGATCAACCTCACCGTGCATGCCGGGATGGTCACCGCCTTGGTCGGCGACAACGGCGCCGGCAAGAGCACGCTGATCAAGATCGTCTCCGGCATCGTCCCGCTCGACGGAGGCCGTTTGGTCTGGCGCGGCAGAACGGTGCACGTCCACACGCCGCGCGACGCGGCGAGTCTCGGCATCGCGACCGTGTATCAGGACCTCGCGCTCTGCGACAACTTGGACATCGTTCAGAACATGTTCCTCGGACGCGAAAAGACGAAGCTCGATGTCTTGAACGAAGCCCCGATGGAGGTCGCTGCCCGCCAGACCCTGGTCGACCTTCACGTCACCACCGTCCGCTCGATTCGCCAGCCAGTCGGATCGCTTTCCGGGGGGCAGCGTCAATCGGTCGCCGTCGCGAGGGCGGTGCTGTGGAACTCGCAGCTCATGATCCTCGACGAGCCGACCGCGGCGCTGGGCGTCGTACAGACCCAGGAGGTGCTCTCGCTCACCGGTCGCCTGGCCGAGCAGGGTTATGCCGTCTTGATCATCTCGCACAACTTGAATGACGTCTTCGAGGTCGCCGACCGGATCGCCGTTCTGACCCTCGGTCGCTTGGTCGCCGAGGGCCCCAAAGCGGAGTTCGACCGGCAGAGCGTCGTCGAACTCATGACCACCGGCACGACGACCAAGTCGCGACCGAACGGGGCATCGGCCGCCGCTACCGAGCACGCGAACAAGAAGAGCTGAGCGATGACGACGATCAGGCAGCCTCCACCGGGCGGAACCGAGGAAGCCTCTTCCTCACCGGTGACCACGACGGTCCCAGATGAGATCGCCACCACGGCGGTCGCTCCGGCTGAGATCGCGCTCTTGGAGGCGCCGGAGGCGGTCGCTGACACGCTCGGGGAATACGTCTTCGCGTGGTGGCGGCGGGTGCGTGGTGGCGACAGCGGCATGCTTCCCGTCCTCGCCGGACTGGTCATCGTCGTCCTTTTGTTCCAGTTTCAGAACTCGCTGTTTTTGTCGGCCGGGAATGTCGTCAACCTGCTCATTCAGGCGGCCGTCATCGTGCTCCTCGGGATCGGCGAGGTCTTCGTCCTCCTCTTAGGGGAGATCGACCTCTCGGTCGGCTATTCCGCCGGCATCAGTGGCGGATTGATGGCCGCGCTCGTCGCGTCACCCTTCAACGTGCCGTGGTGGGTCGCGATCCTCGCGGCATTGGCCGGGACGACATTGATCGGCATCATCCTCGGCACCTTGATCACCCGACTCCGGTTGCCGTCGTTCATTGTCACCCTCGCCGCACTCATCGGCTTGCAGGGCGTGATGATCTGGATGTTCGACAACCTCAATGTCGCGGTCGGCGGCGTGATCTCGGTCAACAACACGTACATCCTCGACCTCGTCTCGGGGAACTTGACCCCGCTTGCGAGCTGGATCGTGATGGGCGCATTGGTCGCTGCCTTCGCTGCGCTGACGTTGGTCCGGGACACCCGTCGCCGCTCGGCGGGTCTCGTCGCGCCGCCGATTGGTCTGAGCATCGTGAAGGTGGCAGTGGCGGCGATCGCCGGCATCGTCCTCGTCCTCGTTTGCAACACGAACCGCGGCGTTCACAACGCCGCCTTTCACTCGACCGTAGAGGGCGTGCCGTTCGCGATCCCGATCATCTTCGGCATCCTCCTTGCCACCAGCTTCCTGCTCACCCGGACACGATTCGGTCGCTACGTCTACGCGATCGGCGGGAATGCCGAGGCGGCGCGGCGTGCGGGCGTCAACTTGGCGCGCGTGAGAACCGTCTCGTTCGCGATCGCCGGCCTGATGGCCGGGTTCGCGGGCGTGATCTACACCTCATGGCTCGGGTCGATCGCAACCGACATCGAAGGGGGCACCTATGTGCTGTATGCCGTGGCGGCTGCCGTGATCGGAGGAACGAGCTTGTTCGGTGGTCGCGGGAAACCGTTGCACGCGCTGCTGGGCGCCCTCGTCATCGCCGCGATCGCGAACGGACTCGATCTGCTCGGGGCGGGGGCCGCTCCCACATTGATGGTGACGGCGCTCGTCCTCATCGCGGCGATCACGGTGGACTCGGTGGCACGTCGCGGCCAAGGAGCGACGGCGCGCGGAAAGGTCTGAGAGCACTGCCGCACACCGCATCCGATCGGGCCAATCGCCGTCTGGTGTGTCGCTACCGGCCGAGGTCCTCGACGACCTCGACGTGTGGCACGCGTTCCAACAGTGCGCCCTCGAGCACGAGCTTTGAATGGCGCACCCCCGAGCCGAGCAGGACTGCGTCGGACCGGACGACACGCTCGTCGACGAGCACCGGCCAGGGGTCCGGCAGTCCGATCGGCGTGATCGCGCCGTACTCCATCCCCGTCAGCGCCACCGCGCGGCCCGTTTCGAGGAACGACGCCTTGCGCACATCGAGGAAACGACGGACTTTCCCGTTCACGTCGGCGCGCGTCGTCGCGAGCACGGCACATGCGGCGAAGCGCTCGACCCCCTCTCGCCTTCCTCCAACAACGACGCAGTTCACGAGGACGGACGGGGGGACGTCATAGGCACGCTGCGTGGCGGCAGTATCAGAAAGCGCGGGATCGATCTCGACGACACCGACATCGTCGAGGAGTCCCGAGGCTTCGAGGAAGGAGAGCGTCGATCGTCCGAGCAGATCGGTTCGCGCGCGTGCCGCGACTGTCCGCAGCGCGCCGATCTCGAAGACGCCTCCTGGCGCGCTCACGGCGAGCGACGGATCAGTAGGCAACAGCGGACTTCGGAAAGGTTGCGAAGGCAGCGAACCGCCGCACCGACTTGGTCTTTCCGAGCGCATCGGCGTGATCGCCGGTCACCCGGCAACGATCCGGCACCTGTGCCGCGTCTCACGCCGCCGAATCCGTGATCACGTTCTGCGCCGGAGCAAAACGCCCCGGACGAACTCGGCCTGGCCAACATGGGCGAGAGCATCCCCGATCACACTGACGATCCGCACGCCGAGGGTCACGGGTGGATCCCATCGTCGGTCGACGACGCGGTCCAAGTCCTGGGCAGAAAGCGACGAGACGTAGCTGATCGTTGCGTCATGGACAGCGTCGAAGTAGCCGAGCAGCAGGGGTGCCGGTGCCCGCACCTCGGCCACGTCGGACGAGCGATGGCCGTAACCGGTGTCGTCCTTATCGAACGGCAGGCCGAAACGTTCATTCCATCGTCCTGCGATCCAGACCTGTTCGGTGTCCGCCACGCCCGCGAAGTGGTCGTCCTCGACCCGGCTCAGGTGCCATATCAGCCAGCAGATCGAGTTTGCGTCCTCGTCGACGCGCGCGACGAGTTCGTCTTCTGTAAGTCCGTCGAGCGCGCCGCGCACCGAACCTCCGACGCGTCCGAACGCGTCGACGAACACCTCGGCGACATCCATCGTGTGACCTCCTTTGCTCCTCGCCTGGAACGCCACAGATAGCGTGACACGCGCCGCTGTCACCGACGCTCGTCTGGGCTCGCCGGCCGCACCCTGGCCAACTTTTCGGGAGATGAGTGAGGCGTCCGGGCTCGAATCGAACGGTTCAGGCGAGGTCGCCCATAACGTCATGTGGCGCCATTTTGGATTTATCGGTGACCACAACCGAGGAGGACCCCAGTTGGAACAGACCTGCCATCACCTCGACACCGTCGCCGACGTCACCCCTTCGAGCACGGGTTGCGAAGACTGCCTGCGGATGGGAGGCGAGTGGGTCCATCTGCGAATGTGCATGCGTTGCGGTCACGTTGGCTGCTGCGACAGCTCGCCCAATCGCCACGCCACCGCGCACTGGCGGGCCCACGATGACCACCCGCTGATCCGGTCATACGAACCGGGCGAGGATTGGTGGTGGTGCTACCCCGAGGAACTCTTCTTCGATGTCGAGGGCGCTCCTCCCGCGCCGTCGCACCCGTAAGCGGTTTCGAGGCTGCGTTGAAGCGGCTCGTGGGGTGCGCGGACCGGGATCAAAGTCGCCGCGGCGAGACTGTTTCTTTCGTGACCGAGAGGGCAAGTCGTTGACGGGAGAGACAGTGTTCGACACGGCAGGTGGCGCCGACGCATTGTTGGTCTTGGCGGCGGCTTGGCACGAACGGGTGCTGGCGGACGAGGTCGTGAGACATGCGTTCCACCGCGGGTACCACCCGGAGCACACCGAGCGATTGGCGGCTTATTGGGGAGAAGCCCTCGGTGGACCCGCGACGTATTCAGAGAGGTACGGCGATGAGACGATCGTCGTGCGGATGCACAGTGGCAACGGGCCGCACGAGGAGATGGACCGCCGCGCGATCGCCTGCTTCGATCAGGCACTCGAAGACGCCGGTTTGGCCGGCAATCAGCGGCTCCGACAGGTGCTGCACGACTATTTCGCGTGGGCAACGACGTCGACGATGTCCCGCTACCACGACTCCGAAGACGATGTACCTGTCGGTCTGCTGATCCCGCATTGGTCGTGGGATGGCCTCGTCGGCGACGCTCACCGAGCTGGCAACTGAGCGTCCTTTCCTCGCCACGCCCGGCGCGACGATCGACGCGACTTCTGCCCCGTTTTCTCTGAGGTCGTAGCCTTTCCGGGTTGCGCCGCTTGACAGGCGCTGCGGAGGTCGGCGATGCGGTGCCCCAACTGTGGAAGTGACGTTCTCGAGGGCAAGCGCTTCTGCGCGGATTGCGGCCAGCCACTCGTCGCGCGATGCCGATCGTGCGGCTCCGAGCTCCTCCCGGGTAAGCGGTTCTGTGCCGACTGCGGAACCGCTGTCGAGAACCCGCCGGTCTCTTTGCCAGTGTCGCAAAGAGATCCAGCACCGGTGGATGCAGCCGCCGAAGCCGCCGTCGCCGTCGAACGCGAAATTCGTCAGCAGAGCCAAACGACCGAACTGCGACGCGTCTCGGTTCTGTTCTGCGATTTGGTCGGCTTCACGGGACTCTCGGAGGAACTCGATCCTGACGAGGTGCGCGAGCTCCTTACTGGTTACTTCGACCTCGCACGGGCGATCATCGCCCGGTACGGGGGCGTCGTAGAGAAGTTCATCGGCGACGCCGTGATGGCCGTGTGGGGGGCGCCCGTCGCGAACGAAGACGACGCCGACCGGGCCGTCCGTGCCGGGCTGGAACTCGTCTCGGCGGTCGCGAACTATGGGACTGAACACGCCAAGGTGCTGCTGAAAGCGCGCGTCGGGGTTGTCACTGGAATGGTCGCGACCACGGACCTCCCAGAGGAGGGTCTCGTCGTCGGGGATCGGGTGAACACGGCGTCGCGCATTCAGGCGGCCGCGCCACCGGGTCATTGCTACGTGGACGAGGCGACGCGACGAGCAACCGATGCCTCGGTCGTGTACGCGGACGTCGGCGAACGTGAGCTGAAGGGCAAGACCGAGCCGGTGCGCCTCTTCGAGGCACTCCGCGTCGTCGCCGGCGTCGGCGGCGCGCTGAGATCTGAGGGGCTCGAAGCACCTTTCGTCGGTCGCGACAGAGAGCTCCGCCTCGTAAAGGACTTCTTTCACGCCGCAGCGGAAGAGTCGAGAGCTCACCTCGTCTCGGTGACGGGTATGGCCGGCATCGGCAAGAGCCGCCTCGCCTGGGAGTTCTACAAATACATGGACGGTCTTTCGAGCCTTTTCCGGTGGCACCGCGGCCGCTGCCTGTCCTACGGCGAAGGCGTGGCCTACTGGGCGCTCGCCGAGATGGTTCGGGGGCGCGCCGAGATCCTCGAGGGCGAGGACACCGCTTCGGCGGCTGAGAAGCTGCACGCGTCCGTCGCCGAACATGTCTCTGATCTCGCCGAGCAGCAGTGGGTGGAGCCGCGGCTCGCGCAGTTGATCGGACTCGAAGAGCGAAGCGCCCGCGACAAAGAAGACCTCTTCGCGGCGTGGCGTCTGTTCTTCGAGCGCATGTCCGAGCGCTACCCGGTCGTCATGTCTTTTGAGGACATGCAATGGGCCGACGCCTCGTTGCTCGACTTCATCGAGTACCTGTTGGATTGGTCGAAGAACCACCCCATCTTCGTGCTGACGCTCGCCCGACCGGACCTCGTCGAGCGACGCCCGGGTTGGGGGGCCGGGCGAAGGAACTTCACCTCGATCTACCTCGAGCCCCTCCCCGAAAAGGCGATGCGCGACCTCATCACCGGTCTCGTGCCCGGTCTGCCAGAGGAAACGAGCGACCAGATCCTCGTTCGCGCCGAGGGTGTCCCTTTGTACGCGGTCGAGACCGTGAGGATGATGATCGACCGCGGCCTTCTCGTGCGCGAAGGCTCGAGCTACCAACCGGTCGGCTCCATCGGCCCTCTCGACGTGCCCGAGACTCTGCAAGCGCTCATCGCGGCCCGTCTGGATGGCCTCGCGCCCAGCGAAAAGGGCCTTCTCCAAGACGCGGCTGTGATCGGCAAATCGTTTTCGAAGGCGTCGCTGCTCACCTTGTCAGGTTCTTCAGAAACGACTCTCGACGAGCTGCTCGGGTCGCTCGTGAGAAAAGAGGTCCTGGCTGTACAGAACGACCCTCGGTCGCCCGAGCGTGGACAGTTCACCTTCCTTCAGGATCTCGTACGCGCCGTTGTTTACGAGACCCTTCCGAAACGTCAACGAAAAGAGAAGCACCTCGCCGTCGCAACGTGCCTGCAAGAGGAGTGGGGAAATGAAGACGAGGAGATCGTCGAGGTGGTCGCTTCTCACTACCTCCAGGCCTACGAGCTCGCACCCGACGCCGCCGACGCGGCCGAGGTGAAGTCCAAAGCGAGCGAAGCACTTATCCGAGCCGGCGAGCGTTCGGCCTCACTCGCGGCCGCCGAGGAGGCGAGGCACTATTTCGAACTGGCGCTCGGGTTGGCAGACGATGCCGAGACGCGCGCGACGCTCGAAGAGCGTGCCGGGCAGATGGCCTCGTGGGCCGGTCATCTCGAGGTGGCACGGTCGTATTTCGAGAGCGCGATCGAGTCACTCGACGCTGCCGGACGGACACACGCGAGCGCCCGCGTCAGCGCCCGACTTGGTGAAATCGACTTCTTTGAGGAGCGGCACGAGGAAGCGATCGCAAGGATGGAGCAGGCGTTCGCGGTCCTGTCTCGTGACGAGATGGACGCGGACGTCGCCGCGCTTGCGGCCCAGCTCGGTCGCCTCCTCTACTTCACGGGCAGGCGCGAGCGCGCCGCGGCCCAGATCGAGTTCGCGCTCGATCTCGCCGAGCGACGTGACCTACCCGAACAGCTCTCCCAGGCGCTGAACACCAAAGCGGTTCTGCTCTCTTCGGTCGGACGAAAACATGAGGCGAGCGCCCTTATGGATCGCGCGCTGCGGCTCGCCATGGACCATGGCCTCAGCGAAGCGGCGTTGCGCGCCTACAACAATGCGGTCACATTTTTGGAACACGAGGACAGGTACACCGAGTCTCTCGCGCTCAGCCGAGCTGGCCTCGAACTCGCCAGCAAGACCGGCAGCAAGAACTGGGAGACGGCGTTGCTCGCGACCACTCTCATTCCGATGTACTTCGCCGGCCAATGGGAAGAACTCCTCGACCGGGCTGCGGAGGTCGATCAGCTCGGGGCGAGAGGCTATGAGACGGTCTGCGCCGTGCTCGTACGCGCCCACCAGGGAGATCTCGTACGCGCCCGCGAGCTGATCGATGCCGGCTCGACCCACGCCGAGTCGCCGGATCTTCAAATCCGAATTCTCCATCGGTGCTGCCTCGCCGGGCTGCTCGTAGCCGAGGGTTCCTCGCAGGCAGCGCTCACAGCCGCAGAAAGCGCACTCGAAGCCGCCGATGAGTTCGGAAGCATTCCCTTCGCCGGCTTCAAACTCAGCATCACCGAAGCAATCGAGGTCGCGATCGGAGTCGGCGACACCGAGAAGGCGAACGAACTGCTCAAGCGGATCGATAGCTTGCGCGCCGGAGAGACATCCCCCTTCCTCACCGCTCAAACCGCCCGCTTCCGCGCCCAACTCGACTTCGCGGAAGAAGACGAAAGGGCGGACCGATACTTCGGTGATGCCGAGTCGCTGCTCCGCGAGATCGGGGCGCGCTTCTATCTCGCCGTTACCTTGCTCGAGCACGGAGAATGGCTCCTTGCACGCTCACGGACGAGTGCCGCCTGTTCGCTACTTTCAGATGCAGGAGAGATCTTCGATCAACTGCGCGCCCGGCCCTGGCGAGATCGCGTCGATCGAGCCCTAAAGTCCCAAGATCCAGCAGCGGCGAACACTCTGGTTTGAGCGCCGGCGACGACGCTGCCCAATCTGCGACCGAGCGCTCTTTTTTCGGATCGACCCACCGTGTTTCGGGGCGCACTTTCGCGACCGATGAGCCGGAAGGAACGCACCGGGTAGTTCAAGCGCCTCGGTGATCCCGACGTCTTGATTGGCACAAGAGCCCGCCGGGTGGTGAGAGCCACAGGCAGCATCCAGAGCGCCATCGCGACTGCGGCGCACCGCTCGGCCAGTCCGAGTTCTGCTTGATGTTGTTCAAACGCGAACCACATCGTGAACCCGAGCGTGACCGCGGTTGCGGCGACACTCGCGGGAAGTGTCAACAACGGTGCCCAATGCCGCGTCTGTGCGCCAAGTAGCGGCCACGCACACATCGCCACACACCCTGCAGCGACGGCGGCCTCGTGAGAGACCGAATAACCGTGCTGCGGCTGGTGAAACGCCGCGACGCACAGTGTCGCGACTCCTCCGCAGGCGAGCGCGGCGCGCCCGGCGCGCCGAGCGGGCCGAAGCCCAACGGCAGTCAAGAGACAGCAAATGCCCACAGCTCCCAACGCGGTCGTCATGACCCAGGGATCGGTTGCACCTTTTCCTGCGAGCGCGCTGATCGTGTCGCGGACAGGGCTGTACGAGGCCGGCTGGAGCGCGGCGGCGGCGACGAAGCCGCCGATGAGAAGAGCTGGGGCAGCCCCAGCCGCGACGACCGCCCACCAGGCAACAGGGCTCGACTGAAGAACCGTGCGATCGGGTATGGAAGGGACGACGTTTTCGTCAGACGAGATGCCCTCGTCATGAACATCGTCGAGTTGTTCTGGGGAGATCGAGGAATTCGCGTGCATGCGAGAGATCTTGGAGTCAGTACTCACTTCGTTCGGAGCGGGCGATTTCTCAACTGCGCACTACTCGGATCCTCGCGCCGGTGTCCCTACCGGTCAACGCGGCGCGACCGGATGGATCGTTCCCGTTCGGGCCGCCTGGAAAACCGCGGAGTGAGGTCTGCTACGAGTCACGATGGAGTTCGTGGTCCTCCTGTTGCGCTTGTTGGGTATCGGTCACCGGCGTCATGGCGCAGTGCTGCTCGCTGGGGCCGTTCTCGTTGTGCTCAGCGGCGGCGCCATCTTCGCTGCGACCGAACATCTCCCAGTCACGACCGGCTGGTACTGGGCGGTGACGACCGCGACCACTGTCGGTTACGGCGATGTCACGCCGCACAACGCCTCGGGGCGCTTCGTCGCCTCGGCCGTCATGCTCACCGCGATCCCGATGCTCGCGGCGTCATTCGCGCTGTTCACCGGCGCGTCGATAACCGAGGGACTGAGGAGGTTGGTCGGGATGGAAGACGCCGAAAGGTCGAGCGGCTTCCGCCTCGTCGTCGGGGAACACCCAGCGACGTTGGCGATCGTCGAAGAGCTGCGCCGAACAGGTGAAGAGGTCGTGCTCGTCGCGGACGTCGATCCGACGAGCGTCCCCGAGGGCGTACGCGTCGTGCGCGGCGACCCGACCGCCAAGGCGGTCCTCGACGCTGCCCGGCCCGAGCTCGCTGTCGACTGCCTGCTCGGGGGCACGAGCGATGGAGACGTGCTCGTAAGCGCCGTACTGTTGCGCGAGCGCGCCCCGGATCTTCGCCTGATCGCGCTCGTCGCCTCGCCGACCGTCGCCGAAGCACTGCACGAGCTCGGGATAACCGAGGTCGTTTCAGCCGATGTGCTCGTCGCGCACACGGTCGCGAAAACTCTCGAGGCGCCGCACGCTGGATCGCTGTTCCTCGGGCTGCTGGGATCCGAGCGCGAGCGCCTGGTCGAAGAG
>JBAVUF010000082.1:0-5985 GCA_049696635.1 Acidimicrobiales bacterium
CGGTACGGGCGCAGCGCAGTGGCGAGCCGGCGCCCGGCATCGGCGCGGTCGACGAAACGCAGAGGGCGATGACCGTTGCCCACGCCGATTCTCACGAGCGCCCGGATCGGACCGAAATCGCGGCGCCCACTACCGTCCGTGTTGTTGCGCGACGGCGGACTGTCATCTGACACCTCGCTCGCGTCCGCCATCGGGGTCGAGCCTTTCACGGACGAAGGTAAGTCAGCCTGCCACAAATCAACTGGATTTCACTGGGAGAAGCGACGAGATTGGGTCGTCGCGATTGGAACTTCACGAGGTTGGTGCGCCGATGAACGGACTCGAGCTCTCCATTGTCCCGATTGAGAACCCGGGCGGCCTGAACGTCATCGTCGGTCAGTCCCACTTCATCAAGACCGTCGAGGACCTCCACGAGGCGCTCGCCGCATCGAGCCCGGTGTTGCATTTCGGCATCGCCTTCTGCGAGGCATCCGGAAAGCGACTCGTGCGCACTTCGGGGAACGACGACGAGCTCGTCGCCCTCGCGACGAGGAACGCCGAGGCGATCGGTGCGGGTCACAGCTTCGTGATCTTTTTGAAAGACGGCTTTCCCGTGAACGTGCTGCGGGCGATCGGCGCGATACCCGAGCTCTGTTCGATCTTCTGCGCGACAGCGAACCCCCTCGAAGTCGTGGTCGCCGAGTCGTCACTCGGCCGGGGGGTCCTCGGCGTCATCGACGGCGAGACCCCGCTCGGCGTCGAGACGCCCGATGACGTCGTCGAGCGAAAGGCGCTGTTGCGGGCGATCGGCTACAAGCTCTGAGGTCCGCGCGGCGTCTCGCCAGTGGAAGGTTCGCTCAGTTCCAGCCTGATCTCGTCGGCGGCATCCCCGAGCGACCCTCATCGCCACGTTTCACCCCAAGGGTCTGAAAGACGCCGAGCCGTCCGTCGAGGAAACGGTTCTCCGCCGCCGACATGTAAAGGCGCCAGATACGCGCCCTCTGCTCTCCGACGAGCGCGACGGCGCGGTCCCAGTTCTCTTCGAGGTTCGCCACCCAGCTGTGCAGCGTCTTCGCGTAGTGCTCCCGCAGTCCCTCGACGTCGCGCACCTCGAACCCGGCGCGTTCCATCGCGAGGGTCGACTCCCCGACGTCGATGAGCTCGCCGTCGGGAAATACGTAGCGGCCGATGAACGTTTTCGAGGTGATGCGCGATCCTCCGGCCTCAGCGATCGCGTGGTTCAAGAGCCTTCCCTTTTTATCGAGCAGGCCGTACAGCACCCGGAAGTACTCGGCCATCTTCTCTGAGCCGACGTGTTCGAACATGCCGATCGAGGAGATCGCATCGAAGCGCTCGCTCTTGAGATCCCGGTAGTCCTGTACTCGGATATCGATCCGGTCGTCGAGGCGCGCCTCTTTGACGCGATCGCGCGCGAGCTCCGCCTGTTCCGAGCTGAGCGTGATGCCGACCGCACGCGCGTCGTATTGCTCGGCGGCGTGGAGGACCATCGATCCCCATCCACAGCCGACGTCGAGCAGCCGCTGTCCGGGACGTTCGGCGAGCCCGAGTTTGCGGCAAGTCAGGTCGAGCTTGGCGCGCTGGGCATCGTCGAGTTCCATTGCATCATCGACGAAGCGCGCACACGAGTAGACGAGGGTCGGACCGAGCACGAGGCGATAGAAGTCGTTGCCGACGTCGTAGTGATGACGGACGACCTGCGCGTCGCGCCGGCGCGAGTGCTTCTCGCCGAACGGACGGAGCTCTTCATCGGGCGGTCGCGGGGGAAACCCGAGCGCGCCGAAGCGCGCCGCGGCGAAGAATCCCGTCGCCGCGACCTTCGGGCTGAAACGTGGTCGCGGCCGGTCGGCTCGGTCACCGAGGGCGCGTAGGCACCCGGCGAGGTCACCTGTGACGTCGAGATCGCCAGCGACGAACGCCCGGGCCATGCCGATCTCGCCCGGAGAAAAAAAGATGCGGCGGATCGCGTTCGCTGATCGGACGTGGATGACGTTCGCCGCATCGGCCGGCCCGACCGTGCTTCCGTCGAAGAACTCGATCCGGACCGGAATCGGGCTGCCGATCAGCGCCTCGAGGAGCGGCGCGGCTGCCTTCGCGCCTGCTCGGGTCCTCGTCCGGCCAGCAGTCGGCTCGTCGTGCGCGGGCATCGGTCTCGACCTCCAGGCTGGATGGGCCCGTGTCTACATTCATTATCTGCCGACGAGAGCGCTGTTGCTAACGCGCCCGGATCCGGGGTCGGCGCGGCCACCGAGCCGAGGTCAGACTTTTCCAACCGACGGAGAAGGAGGAAAGGGCGTGCTGAAGGGTTTTCGCAACTTCTTGATGCGCGGGGACGTCATCATCGTCGCGATTGGGCTGATCGTCGCCTTGGCGTTCAGTGGTCTCGTCGAGGCCTTCACCACGAGCGTGCTCAAGCCGCTGATCGATGCGGCGGCGAGCAACGGCTCGGCAACGAGTGGTCTCGGCTGGACGCTCAAGGGTCAACGGATCGACCTCGGTGCCTTCGTCGCCGCCGTCGTCTATTTCATCGTCCTCATGCTCGTCGTCTACTTCGTGATCGTCGTGCCGTACCGGGCGGTTATGCGGCGGAGGGGGACGACGGTCTTCGGCGATCCGCCTCCGACGAAGACGTGTCCCTTGTGCTTGTCCACCGACCTGCCGGTCGCGGCGACGCGTTGCCTGCACTGCGCGGCCGACCTCACCGACGTCGGTTCCTAGGGACGCGTCAGCGACGGATTCCGACCTCGACGGCGGGGCCCGACGGTCGCTGAAGGTCGGTGCGGGTGATCCCGACGCGTCGCCGTGATTTGGTGATTTCGGGCGCGCGACGCGCGGTGCGCTGTCAACTTCGACGCCTCCCATCCTGGTTCCACCGTCCACAAATAGATATGGTCAGCAATCCGAGGCCGTGGCCTGGCGCGCGAAGGCCGCACGAAGTCGAGCCCGGTGCGGGGGACAATGGTCGCACGTGAGTGCCCGCGACAGGCGGCGTGGGACACAGGGGAGGGCTGTGACGGCGAACACGCAAGCAAAGACGAGGTCGGATGGGAGACAGCTCGCCCGACCCGGGCACGACGGCGTCCTCACCTTCGGACAGCTGGGCAGCGAGTCGGTAGACGAAAAGGCCGTCGCGCCAGAGGTGCAGCTCTCGACCTGTGACGAGGTCGTGTAGGTGCGCAGCTGTTGGCGCGGCGTCACCACCGTCGCGATGGACGACGATCACGCCTCCCGACCATTTCGCGCCGACCTCATCGTCGAGGACGACCGCATCACCGAGGTGCGCGAGCGCTTCGGTGCGAACGGCCAGGAATACTTCGACCGCGTCGTCGAGGCGGATCGGCTTGTTGTCGTCCCGGGGTACGTGAACGCGCACGTCCATTCCTGGGAGGCCTTTTTCAAGGGTCGTTACGACAACCTGCCGCTCGAGCTGTGGATGCTGCGTTCGTATCCGCTGATCGGGCTCGAGCCGATGCCGACCGAGCTCGTCCGTCTGCGAACGCTCCTCGTTGCGCTCGAGTCGCTGAAAAACGGCGTCACGTGCCTGCTCGACGATGTGATCGAGATGCCGGGACAGAGCCTCGAGGCGCTCGACGCGGTGATGTCGGCGTACGAAGAGTGCGGCATCCGGGCGAACTGCTCGGGCAACATCGTGAACAAGCCGTTCATCGACACGCTGCCTTTCGTCGACGAGGTGCTGCCCGATGAGTTGTTGGAGAAGCTGCGCTCGGGGCCAGTGCCTTCGACCGAGGACTACCTCGAGTTCTCCCGCGAGGCCTTCCGCCGCTACCACGGTCGGTCGGGCCGGCTGCGGTACGTGATCGCGCCGTCTGGTCCGCAGCGCTGCACCGATGACTTGCTTTTAGCGGCGCACGATCTCGCCGCGGAGTGGGACGCGACGTACCACATCCACGTCCTCGAGACGCGAGTCCAGGCGGTGACCGGCCAGGAGTTCTACGGCTCGACGCTCGTCGCGCACATGGCGCGGGTCGGAGCGCTCTCCGATCGGGTGACGCTCGGGCATGGCATCTGGCTCACCCTGGACGACATCGCCTGCCTTTCGGACGCGGGCGCGTCGATTGCCCACAACCCGGTCTCGAACCTGAAGCTCGACTCGGGTCTGCTCGCGTGGCGGGACCTTCACAACGCGGAGGTGAACGTCGCGCTCGGCACCGACGGTGCGTCGAGCAACGACTCGTTGCGGATGTCCGATGTCATGAAGACGGCGGCACTGATCCACAAGGTGACCTCGCCGAGGTTCGAACGCGGCCCGACCGCAGACGAGGTTCTCTTCGCCGCCACCCGCGCCGGCGCCCGCTCGGCGCGTCTGTCCCAGACGACCGGCCAGATCGCGCCGGGATTCAAGGCCGACCTCGTCTTTTATGACCGAGACGCGCTGGCGTTCACTCCGGACAACGACATCGTCCGTCAGCTCGTCTATTGCGAAGGTGGCGACTCAATCCGCGAGGTGGTGGTCGACGGGCGGACCGTCGTTCGCGACGGCATCTGCCTCACGATCGATGAGCCCGCCCTGTTAGCGGAGATTCGCGCCGCGACGCCCGCCCTCCTGCGCGAACACGAGGCGGTCGAGCAGGCGAACCTCGTCTTGGAGCCGTACCTGCGCGCGATCTACGAGCGGTCGTGGAAGCGCGACGTCGGCGTCGAGCGCCTCGCCAGCGGCACCTATACCTGACGCTCGCACCACGTTTTCATCCGAGGCCCGGCGCCACGTTTGGTTCGGCGCCTGGCTAAATCACGAGGCCCTCGACGGGCTCATCGCCGGATGCGATTCTCGCGACGGAAGCATGGAAAACTGAAGTGTTGCTGAATGCTGCACACCGTATGACGAAAGTCGCGTGGTCACGGATCGGCGAGGGACGCTGCGACGAGGGGGGCGATGGGCCGTACAACCGCGTTCGTCCTGCGGCACAAAAGGATCGTCGTCCTCGTTTGGCTCGTGTTGTTCGGCGTCGGCGGTGCGGTCACCGAGCACACGATCAAGCGTCTGACCGCTGACTTCTCGCTGCCGGGTCAGTCCGGGTACATCACCGAGAAGAAGATCCAGGCGGCGTACGGCAACGGCACCGAGCAGCAGGCGCTCGTCGTCACCTTCGCGAATACGACGTACGCGCGGGCCGACCCCGCCTACCGGCGCCTCCAGGCCGACATCCCCTCAGTGCGCGTCGTCTCGAGCCCGAGGTGGGTGACCGGCGGCGGCCACACGTATTACGCGCTCGTCTTCGTGCCGCCGGCGACGGCCGCGCAGGGCTTCGGCGATCCGTACGAGACCCGCGCGCAGACTCTCCTTGCGTCGGTCGCGCCCCCGGGCTCGACACCGGGGATCACGAGCTACGACGCCCTCTCGAGTGGCGGAGATTCGAAGGGACCAGGCGTCTTCGTCGAGACGATCATCGGCGGCTTCGGCGCGCTCGCCGTGCTCGGGTTCGTCTTCGCCTCGTTCCTCGCGCTCTTGCCCCTTTTCATTGCCGCCGTCACGATCCTGACCTCGTACCTCGCGTTGCTCGGGTTGACCTACATCACGAACATCTCGTTCATCGTCGAGTACCTCGTCGCGCTGATCGGCCTTGGCGTCGCGATTGACTATTCCCTTTTGATCGTGACGCGCTGGCGCGAAGAGCGCGCCCACGGTCTGGACAACCACGCTGCGGTTGTTGCCGCGATGCAGTCCGCGGGGAGAGCGGTCGTCTTCAGCGGCGTCACCGTCGCGATCGGTCTCGTCTCTCTCGTCGCGTTGCCCGTTCCCTTCCTGCGTTCGATGGGTTACGGCGGCGCGTTGATCCCGCTCGTGTCCGTGCTCGCCGCGACGACGTTGCTCCCGGCTCTTCTCGGCGGCATTGGGCCGCGAGCGGACTGGCCACGGATCCGCCAGGAAAGAACGGCGAGCAGGTGGTGGTCGCGGTGGGCGGCGTTGGTCGTCCGTCGCCGTTTCTTGGCGGCCGCCGTCGCGATCGCGATCCTCGGGTTGCTGAT
>JBAVUF010000083.1:0-5447 GCA_049696635.1 Acidimicrobiales bacterium
GAGATCGACAGGTGGGTCTTCGCCACGCAGACCGGGAGGCTGCCGAAGCCGTTGCGCTCGTAGTTGTCGATCTGTGTCGAAGCGGCCGGCAGGTAATCGACGCCCTCTGCTCCGTAGATTCTCGTCGCGATGATCTCGATCTTTTCGCGTAGCGACGCCGATTCCGGGTAGAGGAAGCGGAATTCGCTCTTCTCCTCGGCAGCATCGGCGACGGCTTCGGCGAGCTCGACCGCGCCACGCCCGCCGTCGGTGAAGTTCGTGCACACCGCGGCGCGCGCGCCGCAGTCGACGGAGATCGCGCGGATCGCATCCAGCTCGGACGGGAAGTCTCCCGGGAACGCGTTCACGGCGACGACCGGCGTTACCCCGTGCAGCACGATGTTCTCGATCTGCTTGCGAAGGTTCGCGCCACCCTCGAACACCTCGTCGGGGTGTTCCTCCAAGATTTCCGGGGGAAGCGGCTTGCCCGCAACGACGCGGTGCTTTCCAGAGTGGACCTTCAAAGCCCGCACCGTCGCGACGACGACCGCCGCGTCCGGGCGCAACCCCGAGGTCCGGCATTTGATGTTGAAGAACCGCTCCGCACCCATGTCGGCGCCGAATCCCGCCTCGGTGATGAGGAAGTCGCCGGTGCCGATGCCGATCAGGTCGGCGATAACGCTCGAGTTGCCGGTCGCTATGTTGCCGAACGGTCCGGCATGGACGAGTACTGGCGTGTTCTCGAGCGTCTGCATGAGGTTCGGCTTGATCGCCTCTCGCATGATCACCGCCATCGCGCCCGCCGCCTGCAATTGCTCCGCCGTCACGGGCTCATCGTCGGCTGTGAACCCGACCACGATCCGTCCCAAGCGCTGACGCAGATCGGCGAGCGACGTCGAGAGCGCGAGGATCGCCATCACTTCGGAGGCGGCGGTGATGTCGAAGCCGGTCTGCCGCGGTATCCCGTCCTGGGCGCCCCCGAGACCAACGACGATGTTGCGCAGAGCGCGATCGTTGACGTCGAGCACCCGCCGCCAGGTGATCTTGTGCTGGTCGATGCGGAAGCGGTTCTTCTGGAACAACGCGTTGTCGAGCATCGCCGAACACAAGTTGTGCGCCGCGGTGACGGCGTGCATGTCGCCCGTGAGGTGCAGGTTGAACAGCTCCATGGGGACGACCTGAGAGTATCCGCCGCCCGCCGCGCCCCCTTTGATACCGAAGGTCGGACCCATCGAGGGCTGGCGAATCGCGATCGTCGCCTTCTTGCCGATGTGCCGGAAGGCCTGGCCGAGGCCGACGGCCGTCGTCGTCTTCCCCTCGCCGAGTGGCGTCGGGGTGATCCCGGACACGACGACGTACTTCGCCCGCGGAGCCCGCTTCAACTGGTCGATCGCGGAAAGCTTCACTTTCGCGACGTCGCGTCCGTAGAACTCGAGCAGCTCGGATCCGATCCCCATCTCCTCGGCGATGTCCTCGAGCGGTTTCACTGCCGCCTCGCGCGCGATGGCGAGATCACTCGGCATTCTCATCTCTTCCTCCTCTAATGGAGCGGTTCGCGTCTCATCATGAAGATCAATCTCCGAGTGCACCACGGCGTTTTGTCACATATTCGTCGAGCTCGGCGCGGACCGCGTCGTCGAGCGGAGGCGGCTCGAAATCGTCGAGCACCTTGGTGTAAATGTCGCGGGCACGCGCCGCGGCATCCTTGGACCCGAGCTTTGTCCAGCGTTCGAAGTTCGCCGACGAGCTCAGCATCGGGCGGTAGAAGCAATCGCGGAATCGTTCCATCGTGTGGGCGGCGCCCAGGAAGTGTCCGCCCTGACCGACCTCGACGTGCGCACCGAAGGCGAGTGACTCCTCGTCGAATTCAAGCGGAGTGAACATCTCTCGCATCATCTTCAAAAGCTCGATATCGATGACGAACTTCTCGTAGCAACTGACGAGTCCACCCTCGAGCCAACCGGCCGAATGCATCACCCAGTTCGTCCCGGCAAGGAACGTCGGCAACAAGGTCGTCGTCGCCTCGTACGCAGCCTGCGCATCCGCCGTCTGGCTTGAGGTGAGGCAGCCGCCCGTGCGAAATGGCAGCCCATAGTGCCGGGCGATCTGCGACGTCGCGAGGAGACCGATCGCCGACTCCGGGGTGCCGAACTGCGGCGATCCCGACTGCATGTCGATGTTCGACAAGAACGAGCCGAAGACGACCGGGCAACCGGGTCGGATCAGCTCTGCGAGGGCGATCGCGGTGAAGGCCTCTGCCATCTGCTGGGCGAGGGTCGCCGGGATCGACACGGGCGACATCGCCCCCATCAGGAGGAACGGCGTCAGAACCGTCGCCTGCGCGGCGCGGTTGTACTCGAACTGGGCGTCGAGCATCCTGCGATCCCAACGCAGCGGCGAATTGCAGTTGATCAACGCCAGCATGACCGGCGACTCTTCGATCGCGTCGCGGCCGCCGAAGACGATCTCGGCCATCCGGATCGAGTCGAGCGCGTTCGGACCAGAGACGACGTTGCCCATGTAAATCTTGTCGGTGAGCGTCTGCAGCGCGAACAACATGTCGAGGTGCCGCGAATCGAGCGGAACGTCGTTTGGTTCGCAGATCACGCCGCCCGCCGAGTCGAGCTCGGAGAAGTGCTGCGACAGCATCGTGAGGCGCCGGAAGTCGTCCATCGTCGCTTCGCGCCGCCTGTCCGCCTCGCGCACGAACGGCGACCCGTAGACCGCGCTGAACACCATGTCGTCGCCGCCGATGTGCACGGAATGATCTGGATTGCGCGCCTTCACGTCGAACTCGCTTGGCGGCTTCGCCAGCTGTTCGAGGACGAACTCCGGGTCGAATTTGACGATGTCGCCGTCGTCGACCTTCTGACCCGCGGCGAGAAAGAGCTCGATCGCCTCCGGATGGTCGAATTGCACGCCGACCTCGGTGACGATGCGGCGCCACCCCCGGTCCAAGACGGTGAGCGCGTCCGGGGAGAGGATCTCGTAACGGGGCATCGTGTTTCGGAACATCTGCGCCTCGACTCTCGCCCGGGATGGTCGGCGGCGCTCGCCGGCCGACGCTCGTTGCAGCTAGTATCACATTGTAAAACAAGGTTTCCGCTTTGTGGAACCGTCGATCGGCGAAAGGACCCTCCTTGCGCTCCCCCGCCGGAACTCAAGCCGTCGACCGGGCCGCTGACCTGCTCGTCCACGTCGTCGATTCCCCCGAACCGGTCGCCTTCTCGACGCTCGCCGAGCGCACCGGTTTGCCGAAGAGCACCGTCTCCCGACTGATGTCGGCGCTCGAGCGCCACGGGCTCGTCGATCGCGCGCCGGGCCGCAGCTACCGGCCCGGAGAGGTCTTCGTCGGCTACGCCCGCTCGCGATCATTCGAACGCGATATCACCGAGGTCGCCCGTCCCTTCCTCGTGCGCCTCGGTGAGGAAACAGGCGAAACGATCAACCTCGGCATCGCCACCGCCGGGATCGTGAAGCAGGTCGCCC
The DNA here is from genome assembly GCA_049696635.1 of Acidimicrobiales bacterium. GTDB lineage: Bacteria > Actinomycetota > Acidimicrobiia > Acidimicrobiales > Bog-793 > CAVRXQ01. The sequence goes on from JBAVUF010000083.1 coordinate 3,469, forward strand.
AGGTCGACAGTCGCTATCTGATCGGCGTGACGAACTGGCTGAACCTGCCGGTCCCGCTGCACTGCTCGGCTCTCGGCAAGGTGCTGCTCGCCTACGGCGCTGCCGAACTGCCCCCGGGCCCGCTCGAGCGCCGCACGAAAACGACAATCACCGACCGCGAAGCCCTCACCCGCGAGCTCGTTTCGGTCCGCCGACTTGGCTACGCGACGACCGATGGCGAACTCGAGCCCGGGCTCGTCGCGATCGCGGCGCCGGTGCGTTCGGCGGACCGAGTGGTCGCCGCCGTCTCGGTGTCCGGTCCGTCGTCGCGGTTCACCCGACCGGCGATGCGTGATGCAGTGAAGCGCTGCGTGACGCAATCCGATGCGCTCTCGCGCGCCCTCGCGGGGCTAAGAGACCAAGCGTCATCTCCGAAAGAAGGTGCGGCGTGAACAAAGCGGAGCTGTTGAAAACGCTGTACGACGAGACGCTCGTCGGAAACGCGCCGCGCGTCCTCGAGCTCACGGAAGAGGGTCTGTCGACCGGGCTCGCGCCGGAGACCTTGCTTTTCGACGCGCTCATCCCCTCTTTGGAAGAGGTCGGGGCCCGTTTTGAGCGCGGCGACTTCTTCGTACCGGAGATGTTGATCGCCGGCAAGGCGATGGCGGGCGCTCTCGAGCGCCTCCGCCCTCTTCTGTCGCAGACCGACGCCGCCGGGCTCGGCACCTTCGTCATGGGCACGGTGAAAGGCGACGTGCACGACATCGGGAAGAACCTCGTGAACATCATGTTGGAGGGAGCGGGTTTCCGGGTGATCGATCTCGGTGTTCAGGTCGCACCGGAGCGCTTCATCGAAGCCATTCAGGAGCACCAGCCCGACATCGTCGGGTTCTCGGCTTTTCTGACGACAACGATGCCGATGTTCAAGGCGAACATCAACGCTCTCGAAAAGGCAGGCCTGCGCGACCAGGTGATCGTGATGGTCGGGGGCGCGCCGGTCACCCAGGAGTACGCCGACGCCGTCGGCGCGGACGGGTACGCCTCGGACGCTTCGGCGGCGGTGGCGAAGGCTAAGGAGTTGCTGAACAAGCAGCGTCAGCTGACGTCCGCGTAGGCGAGCGATGTCATCGAGCCAGTCGCATACCGTCTTGAGGTCGGCGTCACGCGAAGTCGTCATCGGCGGCGACCAGCCCTTCTGCATCATCGGCGAGCGGATCAATCCCACCGGGCGCTCGATCTTCCAAGAGCAGCTGCGCGCCGACGATCTCTCCCGGATCGAGATAGACGTCGCCCAGCAGGTCGAAGGCGGCGCCATGGTGCTAGACGTCAACATGGGCGTCCCGCTCGCAGACGAGGCCGACCTTCTCGAGCGCGCCGTGAAGCTCATCCAGAGGGTGACGGACCTGCCGCTCTGCATCGACTCGTCGGTCGTCGAGGCTCTCGAGGCCGGCTTGGCGGCCTACGAAGGCAAGGCGCTCGTGAACTCGGTGACCGCCGAGGACGAACGCCTCGAAGCGATCCTGCCGATCGTCAAGCGCTATGGGGCGGCCGTGATCGGATTGCCGAACGACGAACACGAGATCCCCGAGGACCCGCGCCGGCGCGTCGAGCTCGCCGGCAAATTGATTGACGTGGCGACCGCCAAGTACGGGATCCCGGTCGAAGACATCCTCATCGATCCGCTCGCGATGCCGGTCGGGGCCGATTCCACGCTCGCCCAGAAGACACTCGAGACGATCACCATGTTGCGCGAAAGCTTCGGCGTGAACATGACGCTCGGCGCCTCGAACGTCTCGTTCGGCATGCCCGAACGCCCGACGATCGGCGCCACCTTCCTGCCGATGGCGATCTCGCACGGCTTGACGAGCGCCATCATGGATGCCCGCAGCCCGCAGATCGTGCGCGCGGTGAAGGCCGCCGACCTCCTGGTCGGTAACGACGAGTGGGGCGCGAATTGGATCGCGGCGTATCGCGCGCAGTCCCAAGGCTGAGCCGATGTC
>JBAVUF010000084.1:0-2927 GCA_049696635.1 Acidimicrobiales bacterium
GAGCGGCGACGGTGCAAATCGATGCCGACGTACTCTCGCTCCATAGGGGCCTCCCTTGTCGTGGGACTGCTGTGAGAAGCACCAGTTTCGACTTCGAGACTGGAACCCTCACGGGGAGCGGAGGCCCGCTCCTTCATCGGATCACTTATGCCACGCGCGTTGAGTCGGTTACGCCGCGCGTTATGTGGCGCTCACGGTCCCGATCGCCGACGCTGTCGCGATCGTCATAGGGACACGCGTTGCGAATGATCGAAGGTAGGTCTGAGGACGGGCTATTGCCACGCTGCTTTGTCAGCGACCTCCTCGGCGCCGCTTCGACCGGAGGTGGGATTGGGATACGCAGCCACGAGCAGCTTCATGAGTTTCGGGAATGTGGGGGTGAAGCGACCCTTTCCCCACTCGAGATCGGGCTCGTTGGCCATGGCTTGGCTGAGCACCCCGACGATGAGGGTCGAGACGAGGTAGACAGCCTCGTCGGAATCGGCTTCGGGGCCGAGTTGTCCGGCGGCGACGGCGTCAGCCATGGCGCCGCGCTCGAGGGCAACCATCTCGACGCTGGGTGCAAATGCGTCGGCGGAGGGCTCGAAGCTCGGGACGGGACGCCAGAACATGAGCTGTGCAGTCGCCCGGTTGGCGAGCGCCCAGCGCCCGCTGGCCTCGAGACCAGCCGTCAAGGCGGCCAGTCCGGGTTCGGCATCGGCCATGGCTTGACGTATCACCTCGAGGTGCTCAAGTTGACCGCGTCGGAAGATGGCGTCGTAGACGGCCATGAGGGACGGGAAGTATTTGTAGATAGAGGGGGGCTGCACGCCGAGGCGGCGCGCTACCTCCGCCAGGCTGAGGCCGTTGACCCCCTCTTCGGCCATCACCTCCTCGGCAATGTCGAGGATCTCCTCGATGGTCTCTTGGCGGCGTCGGGTCCGCCGGTCCGCTCGTGGCGGCGCCTGGATCTCTCCAGTGGCTTCGTCGCGCTTCATTTCTTAAGTACCTTAACAGATATTACGATTGACAGCTAGAGCTAGTAGGCGTAGCCTGACAGAGGTCGACGAGGAGGGAGGGGTCCGATGCCCCCGAAGAACCAAAGGTGGTGGTTGACAAAGGACAGCGAGCAGATTGTCATCAACGACACCGCCGAGCGCCTCTACGGCATGGTGGCCGACCTGTCCCGCATGGGTGAGTGGAGTCCCGAGTGCCAACACGTCGAATGGGACGGCGCCAGCGGGCCGGCCGAAGGTGCCAGGTTCGTCGGCCACAACCGGGGTGGACCGCGGGGTCTTATGCGCTGGTCTCGCCGCGGCCGCATCCTTACCGCCGACGACGGACGCGAGTTCGCATTCGCCACGGAGGAGGGCGGACGCGAGTCCACCGTTTGGCGCTACCGCTTCGAGACGGTCGACGGCAGCACCCGGGTTACCGAGTCCTACGACGTCAAGCGGATCCCGATCTGGGCCCGGATCCTCGACGTGCCGACCAATCGGCACCGCGAGCTCCTCGAAGGCATGCGCCACACGCTTCATCAGCTCAAGCGCGCCGCCGAAGCCACAAACGGTGAGCTGTGACTCTGAACATCGCCCCCGGCGGCTATCTCCTCGATGACGGCTCAGGCGAGGCGCTTTGGTTTTCTGGAGGTCTGCTCACCTACAAGACGACCGGTGACCAGACGAGCGGCAACCTGGCGGTTGCCGAGGTACGCGCGCCGCGGGATTCCGGCTCGCCGAGCCACCGGCACCACCGAGAAGACGAAGCGTGGTACATCCTCGAGGGCGAGCTCACCTTCTGGCTCGGCGACGAACAGCGGGCCGCGTCCGAGGGCGCCTTCGTGTTCGGTCCTCGCATGGTCGAGCACCGCTTCCGTGTCGACTCGGCCGAGGCTCGCTTCCTCCTCCTGCTCACCCCCGCCGGATTCGAGGACTTCACCCGAACGTGTGGGTCGTCGGCGACCGCGCTGACCCTGCCGCCCCCCGACCTTCCCGAACAAGACATCCAGTTTCTTGCTGCCGCTGCACACAACCACGGGCTCGACATCCTCGAACCCTGACGAACCCCCAATCACGAGGAGACGGCTCCATGATCGCCACCTATAAGGCAGCACCCGACATCGACGTTGTGACATCGAGCTTTCCGATCCCGGGCTTCGGCATCATTCCCATCAACGCCTTCGTCCTTCATGGCACCGAGCCTGTGCTCGTCGACACCGGCGCCGTCGTCGAGCGTGAAGAGTTCATGACCGCGCTGCGGTCGGTCATCGACCCTGCGGATCTGAAATGGATCTGGCTCACTCACACCGACTTTGACCACATCGGAGCCCTGCCTCAGCTGTTGGCCGAGAACGCTGACCTCCGGATCATCACCACGTTTCTCGGCCTCGGCATCATGAGCCTGACGGCCCCTCTACCGATGGACCGAGTTCACCTCCTCAATCCCGGTCAGACGATCACGGTCGGGGATCGCACACTCACCGCCGTCAAACCACCCGCGTTCGACAACCCTTCGACAACCGGGTTCTACGACGACAAGTCCGGCGCGCTCTTCAGCTCTGACTGCTTCGGAGCGCTTCTTACGGCCGTCCCGGAGAACGCGGCTGACCTCTCCGACGACGAACTGCGGCAAGGACAGGTCTTCTGGGCCACGATCGACTCCCCTTGGCTGCACAACGTGGACCGAACGGCGCTCGACACCGCACTAGACGGCGTCCGCGCGATCGAGCCCAACATGATCCTGAGCAGCCACCTGCCCGCTGCGCCAGGAAACATGATCGAACGACTGTTGGCCTCTCTGGAGGCCGTCCCCTCGGCCCGGCCCTTCGTCGGACCAGATCAGGCAGCGCTCGAAGCGATGCTGGCCCAGATGACGTCGGGGGCACCTCAATAGTCACGGCGCTGTCGCCATCGAACGTCGGTTCGGGAACCCAAGGCGCGTCCCCTAAC
>JBAVUF010000085.1:0-4493 GCA_049696635.1 Acidimicrobiales bacterium
GCCTACGAGTGGGCAAAAGGCGCCGAGCTCCGCCAGCTGCTCACCGCGCGCGGCGGCGGTGCGCGAGGTCGCAACGAGCAGCTCTCTGGAGGCGACTTCGTCCGCAACGTGAAGCAGCTCGTCGACCTGCTGCGCCAGATCGCGACGACCGAGCATGGTTCGCGCCTCGGAACCGTGGCGTCGCGATCCGTTGACCAGCTCCAACGCGGCATCGTCGCGAGTTCCGTCCCGCCGGAGCCCGACCGGGAGGCGCTCGGCGAAGTCCACGATCCCGCGAGTGCCGTCCCGTAGTCTTCCCTGGGCATGACGCCCTACGCGACCGAGCATTTCACGCCGTCAGAACGTGACGTCCTTCGTCGCTACGTGACGAATCTCGACGGCCCGGTGTTCGCGCTCGTCAATCTGCCCGAGGTCGTGCGCGGCGCGCTCTTCGCCCGCTACTCCCGCTCCGCGAAAAGCCTGCGCCGGCTGTTCCTCGACGAGTTCGTCGGGGATTTGGACATCTCCGGTGACCTCACGCTCGACGCGACGGTCGGTTTGAAGCGCGCCGAGGAGCTGTACCGGCGGATCTTCTTCGAATACGGCGACGACTCGGTCGCGCAGCTCGGAGGCGTCCACCTCGCCTGCGAACAGGCGTCGAACGTGCTGACGAAGGTCCTCGAGTGGGGTCGGCTGATGTCGTACCTCGAACAGTCGACGCGGTACATCCCGTACGACAACCGCCTTTCATCCGGCCGTTATCGCTACTACCGCGACACCGAGGTGCTCGATTCACCGCACGGGGCTCGATACGTCGGCGACATGGACCGGATGTTCGACACGTACGGCGATCTGCTTCCGTTGCTGCAGTCGCACATCACCCGTTCGACACCGAACGACGGCTCCGTCGGCGATTTCGCCTACCGCCAGTCGGTGCGGGCACGCGCCCTCGACGCGCTGCGCGGCCTGCTGCCGGCGGCGACGCTCTCCAATGTCGGCATCTACGGGTCCGGTCAGGCGTACGAACAGCTCTGTTTAAAGATGCGCGCCCACCCGCTGCCGGAGGTGCGCTCTTATGGCGAGCGCGTCCTTGCGGAGCTGCAGAAGGTGATCCCGTCCTTTCTTGCCCGCGTCGACCGGCCGGACCGAGGCGGGGAATGGGTCACCTACCTCGCGGCGCGCCGCGACGAGATGGACGCTCTCACCGCGCGGCTTTTCGGTGAGGCGCGTTCACTAGGCGACGCCGTCGGCGCCGACGCGACGGTGCGCCTCGTCGATTTCGATCCCCGCGGCGAGGACAAGGTCATCGCCGCGATGTGCTTTCCGCACTCCGAGCTCACCGAGGCAGATCTCGGCGAGCGCATCGCCCGACTCGGACAAGACGAGCGCCGGGCGATCGTCGCGGCCTACGTCGGCGAGCGGAAGAACCGCCGGCACCGCCCCGGGCGCGCCCTCGAACGCACCGACTACCGCTTCGAGATCGTCTCGGACTATGGCGCCTTCCGTGACCTGCAGCGCCACCGCATGCTCACGATCGAGTGGCAGCCGCTCGCACCCTCCCTCGGCTACACGGTCCCCGAACTAGTCACAGAGGCCGACCTTTCGCCAGCGTTCGTCGAGTCGCTCGAGCGCTCACGCGAGCTGCACGAGGTGCTCTCAGAGACGCTGCCCCGCCAGGCGGTCTACGCCGTCGCGCTCGCGTTCAAGATCCGCTACGTCCTCCAGCTCAACGCTCGTGAGGCGATGCACCTCATCGAGTTGCGCTCGAGCGCCCAGGGACATCCCGTCTACCGGAAAATCGCGCAGGCGATGCATCGCCAGATCGCCGAGGTCGCCGGGCACGCTGCGATCGCGCAGATGATGATCTACGCCGACCATGACGACGTCGAACTCGGTCGCCTCGGAGCAGAAGAACGGGCCGCGCAGCGACACGGGGACGGGGCAGGCGGCACGAACCCGCACGCAAACCACCCGAGCGGGGGCTCGATCTCCCTCTGATCGGCGCCAACGGCAGCGAATTTCTTCTTGACTCGGAGGGGTCGGGGTGCAGAATTGACAGGTCCCGCGAGTCAGGCGCCGGTTCGGGAGCCTCCGTCAGTCGCTCCAGGTCGTCTAGGCGGGGCAGTTGCGCAGGACAGCGGTCCAGGGGGCTGAGTAGACAACGTCACTCGCCCCGAGGCGAGCCGTGCTCGGGCGGGCGCGGAAGACGGCGCCAAAGGTTCCCTGGATCGCTACTCCCGTGCGGCGGCTCGTGACTCCGGTCCCGCTCAGAGAGGGAATTTGCGCGCACCCGGAGCGGTTATAGGCCGGTGATGTGCCTATAGTGACCGGGCCCAGGCCCCCCGGACTGACGGCGTCGCGTCGAGCGACGAGGGAGGGAAGTTGGCACACGGGATCGAGGATGTAATGGCCAGCGACGTTGGGGGTGAGGTGGTCGACACCGAGGCCCCCCAAGAAGAACTCGAAGAACCACTTCAGGAGCCAGAGGACGAGGAGCTCTTAGAAGAAGACGGCCTCGAGATCGACGACATTGTCGCCGAGGACCTCGTCGAAGCGGACGAGGACGCGCTCGAAGAGACCGACGACGCGGTGGAGGTGGAGGCAGAGTCCGACCCGGTCGCGGCGACGGTCGTCGTCGAAGAGCCGCTCACCGAGATCGAAGACGACGATGACGAACTCGACGACGATGACGTCGAGGCGAGTCTCGACGTCATTTTGAAAGAGCGCCTCGTCGTCGCCGACGAGGCCGAGGACGAAGACGAGGCCGAGCCGACCGACGCGGAGGATCGAGCCGACGGTGCGACGAGAGTGCTGCCGAAGCAGCCCGGTGAGTTCGTCTGTCAGTCGTGCTTTTTGGTGAAGAACCAGACCCAGCTCGCCGACCGCCGGCGCAAGCTCTGTCGCGACTGCGTCTGATGGCCGACGAACAAAGCCCGAAAGAGCGGGCCCGCCGGCTCGCCGACGATCTTGTCGATTACGCGATCTATGCGCCCTTGGGCGCCGTTGTGACGCTCGCCGACGAGATCCCCGCCCTTGTCCGTCGCGGCCGGGACCGGTTCGGTGGGCAGGTGAAGCTCGCCCAGATGTTCGGCAAGATCGCGGCCGACTCGGCAAGGCGCCAGGCCCAGGGCTTCGCTCGCGGACGCGCCGGTCATGCCGGGGCCGCGCAGCCTGCGCCCGCACCGTCATCTTCGCCGGATCGTCCCCCCTTTGAGGGCTACGACAACCTCGCGGCGACCGAGGTCATCGCGCGCCTGGACGGCCTCAACACCGAAGCGCTGCGGTCGGTGCGGGCTTACGAACAAGCCCATCGCAACCGACGGACGGTCCTTGGGCGCGTCGCGCAACTCCTCGCCAACCGACCGAACTAACGGTGGATGGCGAGTCGGCGCGCCGCGCGCTCGCCGGCGACATCGGCGACATTGCCGTCCTCGCGGTTGACTACCTCGCGGCACTCGAGCGCGCGCGTGGCGGCGACGCGTTGATCTCGCGGATTCGTCCTCTCGCGGACCCCGATGCCATCGCGGCGCTGATAGCCGACACAGAAACTGGCGCGCTCATCGTCGGTCTCTACGAGGGCGTAACGGCCGGGTTCGCGTTCGCCGCTCCACGTGACGACGTGGGAGGTCCGGGGCGAATCGAAGTCGAGGCGATGTATATCGATCCGCCGTTGCGGCGCGTCGGCGTCGGCGAGGCGATGATCGACGAAGTGACACGGTACGCGCGCGAGCGGCATGCCGCTTCGATCGACGTCGTCGCGCTGCCAGGTGACGGCGCGACGAAGTCGTTCTTGGAGGCGACAGGATTCCGCGCCCGCCTGCTCGTCATGCACCGTGCATCACACAGCCGGTGAAAAACGAGACACTCACGCAGGTGCCTTGCGTCGGGGTCGTCGACGTCGAAGACGGGGCGCTGCTACTCATCAAACGACGCGACCCGCCGTCTGCTGGCCGTTGGACGCTGCCGGGAGGACGAGTCGAGGCGGGTGAGGCGCTGCGTGACGCGGCAAGGCGCGAGGCGATCGAGGAGACCGGACTCGACCTCGAGATCGGAGAGCTGCTCGGCACCGCCGAGATCGACGCGCCACCAGAGCGCTTTTTCGTCAACGACTTTCTCGCGCGCCGTCGCGACGGCGCGAGCGTGCCGACACCGGGAGACGACGCCCTCGAGGCCCGATTCGTTCCGCTCGAGGAGGTGCTCGACCTAGACCTCGTCGACGGGGTCGGGCGCTGGCTCGTCGACCACAGGGTTCTCGACGATCGGCGCTGAGGGGACCTCGCCCGCGAGTTCTCGTACCTGTGGCGATCGGTCGAGCTCTTCGCTGCTCAGAACGTCGATCGGATCGGGAGAAGCGTCGGGCGTCGCCGTCTTTTCGTCGCCTCCCACCCGCTCGGCGGACTTCTCCGACCCAGCGTCGATCGGCGCCGCGCTCGCGGACTCGGGCACCGGTTGCCTTTGCACCTGATGGCGGCCGTGTTCTGGGGCGGGACGCCGGACCGGTCGCGGGGGAGGGG
>JBAVUF010000086.1:0-2552 GCA_049696635.1 Acidimicrobiales bacterium
GGCGAATGATCGCCGCGCCACGCCACCCTCGGCGCGCAGCGCATGCGCTGGAGCGGCCGCACCCGGGCCAAGCGGGTTCGTCAGCTGTGGACGATCTTGTTCGTTGTTTGGGGATGGTATGGGGAACAATTGGGTACGGAAAAGATTCTCTGTATATAAGTAGTGGATCTCGCGAAATCTCTTGACCTCGTTTCGCGACCGGAGCACGATGCTCGCACCAAGGCCGAGATGGCTCATACGGACGGGTTGAACGGCCCTCCCGCAAGGGTGGACGGATGATCCGAAAACGGGGGACAACGGAGCCGAGGAGGTAGGCAGGACGCGGGGCACGGACCCCCTTCGGGAGGGCGCCGACGTCGCGGGGCCGTCGAGAGGCGGCCTGCCGGTCGAGGGCCGCAAGGCAAACGACCAGGCGCCTGTCGCCAGGCAGTGGTCCCGGGAAGAACGGACGGCTCCGGCCGAACGGCTACCCGGGACCATGCCGCATCTGGGCCCGGTCCTCCGTTCGCCATTCGCGCCGCGTAAGTAGCGTCGGGGCGCGGTGGACGACGGAGGGCGATCCCAGCGATATCTCCGCCTTCTCTTCGTCCTGCTCGTCCCCGCCGCGTTCTTCAACGGCTTCGACGGCGAGCTGCGGGCGCTTCTGCTCCCCCAGCTCCAGCACACGTTCCACGTGCGCCTCGGGACGATCGGCCTCGCCAACATCCCGATCGGCGCCGGACAGTTCGTTGCCTTCCTTGCGATCCGCCTCGCCGACCGGATCGGCAGGCGGCCGCTCCTCCTCATCTCCCTCTTCGGTTACGCGGCATTCACGGGTTGCACCGCTGCGTCGCAGAGCGTCTGGATGTTCGCCCTCTTCCAGTTCTTCGCCCAGGTCTTCGCCGGGACCGAGTACGCACTGGCGGTGATCGTCGTGCTCGAGGAGTTCCCTTCGGCGACACGGGGCCGGGCGCTCGGCGGCCTGCTCGTCGCCCAAGCGGTCAGTGTTGTCGCCGCCGCGGGGCTCCTCGGTGCGGGCTTGCTCCATACAGCGCTCGGGTGGCGCTCCTTCTACCTGATCGGCGTCATCCCCGCGCTCGCGATCGGGTTCGCCCGGCGGTACCTTAAAGAGACTGCGACCTTCGAGGCCGAGCGGGCTCGGGGCCGTCTCCCAAAGCGTGAGCCGGTACGGGCGGTCTTCGAGCCGCCTTGGCGGCGCCGCCTGCTCGGCCTCGGCGTCGTCTCGTTCCTCGTCAAGGTGCCGATCACGGCGGGAGCCGGGTTGTGGGTGTACTACGCCGAGCACGAGCGTCACTTTTCGACCGGACTCGTCGCGCTTTTCCTCGGGGTGGCGTTCGGGCTCGGAACGAGCGGCTATTACGTCTGCGGGCGGCTCATCGACCGCTTCGGGCGCCGCCCGGTCGCGTCGGTTTTCCTGCTCGCGGCGTTTGCCGCCGGCTTTGCCCTCTTCCAAACCGGCTCGAAGCCGGCAAACTTTGCCTTGTTGCTCACCGCCGTGTTCTTCGGCCTCGGGGTCGGACCAGCCCTTTCGGCGCTGTCGGCCGAGTCCTTCCCGACCCGCATGCGCGCCCAGGCTTCGGCCGTAGTGGGGAACGGCTTCGCGAACACCGGCGAGCTCACCGGACCGGCACTCGCCAGCGTGCTCGGCGAGCGCGGCGGTCTGATCGGAAGCGTCGGCGGCGCGGTGAGCACGCTCGCGTTCCTGCTTCCCGTCGCGGTGCCGCTGCTTTGGTGGTTCGTGCCTGAGACGAAGGGCACCGACCTTTCGGAGGTACCGGGGGACGTCGAGCGAGATTCCCTAGACGGTGTCGGCGATTCCCGAGCGCCAGCGGCGCGGGCGAAGCCAGAATCCGGGCTGAACGGCGCTGCCGCCGAGATCGCGAATACCGAGCCGTCCGCCGAGTAGCCGGTATCGAGCCGCAGCTGTGACCTGCGGTTGCTCGCGTCTGCTCAAGATCCGGAGCCCAGTCCGTCCTTAGGCGATTCGCGCTGCTCGCTGTCACCGCTCTGCGCGGCGACAAACAGGAAATATCGTCAATTCGTGCCAAAAAGAGACTAAATCGCCCCCACGAATTGGTCGTATCGCAGAGAAGAGAAGCCGGTCCGGATCTCTCGGCGCAGTAAGCGCGCCGGGAACGGGTATCGGCGCGAGAGGATCGCCATGAAGTTCCGCCGCGGCAAGCAGGGGGCGAAAGCAGAGAACGAACGCGAACAAGAGCGCGCTTCGGTCCCCTCGGCCAGCGGTACCGCCGAAACAACACTCGACGAGTTCGGCGCCACACCTTCCACCGCGTCACTGAGTTCGCACGGCGAATCGCAATCGACACGCGCGAGCGGCGTTGCGACTCTTACGCTCAACGATTCGGTCGAAAAGACGACCGTCCGCATCGGTGAGCTCCTTTTGGAACGCGGCCTCGCGAATGAGGCGCAGATCGACCAGGCCCTCGCGCGCCAGCGAGAGCACGGCGGACGCCTCGGCGAGATCCTCGTCGATATGGGGGTCGTCCGTGAGCGCGCCCTCGCCGAGGTGCTCGCCTGGAAGTTCGACATGC
>JBAVUF010000087.1:0-2165 GCA_049696635.1 Acidimicrobiales bacterium
CGCATGCCCGGCGATCCGGGATAGTTCGGAACGGCGCCTCCTCTGAATATTTAGGGTCAGTCTGGATCGGAGCGCGTGTATTGGTGGCCGAGTTCGGATCGCCGACTCAGCCGCTGGTGCTGGGGGACGGCTCGCCAGGGCTCCGAGCTAACGAGACGGCTACGCGGTAGCCGCGACCCACGAGCGCGGCGCGCACGACATCAACGGCCTTAGCGTCGATCGCGAGCACGAGCACGCCCCGTTCGCCCTCGGCCGAGTGCGCGACCTCGAGGTCGTAGATGTTCACGCCCCGCTCGGCGAGGAGGTTTGTGACTTCGGCGAGCGCTCCGGGACGGTCCAGAACCGGTACTCTGCACTCGACAACGGACTCGGGTCGCGGAATGCGCGGCGGGAGATTGCGGCGCGCCGCGCGAGCGTGATCGAGCAACGCCACGAGCGCGCCACGGTCCTGGTCGACGAGAATCCTGTGGGCCTCGTCGAGACGCTCGCGCAAGTCGTCGAGCGCTTTGATGACTGCAGCCGCATTGTCTCGAAAGATGTCCGGCCAGATTGCCGGGTTGCCAGCCGCGATGCGGGTCATGTCCCGGAAGCCACCCGCAGCAAGGCGGAGCACCACCGCGTTGTCTTCGGAGGCGTCGGCCGCGAGCACCATCAGGTTGGCAGCGATGAGGCGTGGAAGGTGCGAGACGATCGCGACGAGGGCGTCGTGGCGCGCCGGCGCGAGCTCTACGACGTCGGCTCCAAAGGACGTCACCACTTCCCGGACACGCTCATACGCGTCGTTGTCCGTCGCCTCTGTCGGGGTCAGCACCCACGTGGCGCCGAGGAATATGTCCCGGTCCGCTCCGTCCGGGCCTTCCTGTTCCGATCCCGCCATCGGGTGGCCACCGACGAAGCGGGGGTCTTCAACCGCGCCGACTACCTCGCTCTTCACGCCGCCGACGTCGGTCACCACGAAGCTCGAGTCACCCTCGCGTTCGCGCAACAGCGCCGTAGCCACCTTTCCGATGGACGCCACTGGCGTCGCGACAAAGGCGAGCGACGCGGACGGGTCGTTCGCGACCTCGTCAATCAGGCCGAGCTCAAGGGCCCGGGACATGCGCGCCGCGTCCATGTCGATTCCACACACGTGCCAACCAGTCGCTCGTAGCGCAAGGGCGACGGAGCTGCCGATGAGACCGAGACCGATCACCTGAGCGCGATCAGCGCGGCCGTTCGGCGATTGGGGGTGATGAGGAAGATCTGTGGACATGGAGCTTCCAATTCTGCAGATGGATGCGAACGCCACAGCAGCCCAACAATTTCGCGGGCGAGAGGTGCCACGCATTGGTTGGTGCAGGTACACGATTATGGCCGCCAGACTTCGGGTACCTCACCAGCCCTGATCCGGGATAGTCAAAGGCTGCTGCTGCCTCAGTGCCTAGCCCAATCCTGCTGCGACTAACTCGGCGAGGAGACTGTCGCGCTCCAGCTTGACCTCTTTGAACTGCGTGAGAACCATCAAGGCGGTCTCGCGGCTCAGTCCGCAAGGTGATCCGTGAGACACCGCCTCGACGTCTCGACGAAGGTTCTCGATTTCATGCGGCTGCATTTGCACTTCTGCCATGGCGTGAGCGTAGTGATGGTTTTGCCAGATTTACCGTGACGCCAGGCAGCCAGAGCTGGGCACATGGAATCAGGTTGGCGGGCTATGCCTGGATCCGGAGCCGGCAGCGTTCGGGGGCTCTTTCAGTTGGCGTCAGATCGCGTTATTGGGGCGCCGCTGGAAATCTAAGTCAGACGTGAGGTTCGGCGCTTGAGCACGCGGTCACTCCGTGCTTGCCGATGAAGACCAACAAGTGACCGCCAGCCCAGCATTGCCGCACCTAGGAATCCCAACGCTACGAAGACGAACGCAACCGCTGTTCCCTGCCCTGATATGACGCGCAGTACCATCCCGACGCCAACGGTCGCGATCAAGATCAGAACACCTTGCATCAAAGAGAAAGGAGGCGACCGTCGAGCCCAAAGTGTGATCCATCCGAGCAAGAGCCCTGTCGCGAACGGCCACGCTGTGGAGAGAAAGCCGGTCACGGTCATGGCATGGCCGTGAACCGATCTTCCGATGGCCACGAAGACCGAGATGGCGATGAGGTCCATAACGATTCCAACCCGGCGCACTTTGA
>JBAVUF010000088.1:0-5227 GCA_049696635.1 Acidimicrobiales bacterium
GCGCGGAATGGGTCGACGACGAGCTCGTCGAGCGCGGGCGCGCCCGCGCGCAGGCACTCGGTTTGCCCGACGCCTACGCCTTTACGAAATCCCTCGGTGAGGTGGCGCTCGTCGAGACAAGAGGCGCCCTGCCCGTGAGCATCGTGCGCCCGTCGATCGTCGAGTCGTCGCTCGCCGAACCCCGTCCCGGGTGGATCCGCGGCTTCCGCATGGCAGAGCCGGTGATCCTCTCGTATGCCCGCGGCCTGCTCCGACAGTTCCCGGGCGTCCCCGAAGGTGTGATCGACGTCATCCCGGTCGATCTCGTCGTCGCCGCGATCATCGCCGTCGCCGCGGCGGGTCCCGAGAGCGACGCGCCAAACGTGTTCCACATCTGCTCAGGCGTTCGCAATCCTCTCCGCTATGGCGAACTCGTCTCCCTCATTCGAGAATGGTTCACCGAGCATCCGATCTACGACTCCTCCGGCCAGCCGATCACCGTTCCGAAGTGGTCCTTCCCCGGACGCGGGCGAGTCCAGGGAGAACTGCGACGCGCGTCTGGCGTGTTGCGAGCCGCGGAGCGGATCGCTCGCGCGCTGCCGATCCGCGGCGATCTCGCCGAGCGCACATACAGCATCGAGGAACACCGCTTGCTCGCAGAACGCGCCCTCGGTTACGTCGAGCTGTACGGCTCGTACGTCGAGTCAGAAGCGCGCTTTCGCATCGACCGCACGCTCGCGCTCCACGGCGCTCTCGGCGATGCGGACCGGAAGACCTTCTGCTTCGACCCGGCCGTTGTCGACTGGCGGCGCTACGTGCACGACGTGCACCTGCCGTCGGTCGTGGAACACGCCCGGGTGCGAGTGTCGCCGGCCAAACGGACAACGAAGTCCCGCGAAGATCGTTCTCGCGAACGGATCCTCACAGAAGAACCCCGCTGCGCAGCTTTCGACCTCGAACAGACGCTCATCAACTCGAATGTTGTCGAGTCGTATGCGTGGCTGGCGACCCGGCACCTCCCCCCGTTTCGACGCGTCCAGCTCGCGGCGGAGCTCGCTCTCGAAGGGCCGCGTCTTTTGACGATCGATCGACGCGACCGTGGCGACTTCCTCCGCTCCTTTTACCGACGCTACGAAGGCGCCCCCGCGCAGCGCGTCCGCGACGACGCATGGGAACTCTTCAGCGACCTTTTGCTCACCCGTGTCTTTCCCGGCGCCGTCGAACGCGTCCGCGCCCATCGCGCCCTCGGCCATCGCACGCTGCTCATTACTGGCGCGCTCGACTTCGTCATCGCCCCGATGCGACCCCTCTTCGACGACGTCGTCTGCGCGTCGCTGGGGGAAGTTGATGGTGTCTTCACCGGCGAACTCACCTCGACGCCGCCGACCGGAGAGGCGCGCGCTTTGCTGCTCGCCGAATGGGCGGATTCGCTTGGACTCGATCTCGAGCGGACGATCGCCTACGCGGATTCGACGAGCGATCTGCCGATGCTTGAGGCCGCAGGCATTCCGGTGGCGGTGAATCCAGAACCGAAGCTCGCCGCTCTCGCCCGCCGACGCGGCTGGCCGATTGAGGAGTGGACCCGGGCGAAAGGAGGGCCGTGGGTACCTCTTGCGATCGCCACCCGGCGCCGCGGTCCCCGCACCCCGGCGCCGCAACAGTTGTCCGACAGCGCCACCGCTTCCTCGAGCGGGTCCACGTGATGAAGGCGCTCGTCCTGGAGCACCTGCCGCACCGCTTTGCCGCGGCTCGGGCGGCCTCAATGCTCGCCGGTTCTGGTTCTGGAATTGGCATCGGCCCGTTGCGACTCGGAGAAATCGAACCGCCCGCGCTCCCGGGCAGCGGGTGGCGGCGGATCACGCCACTGCTCGCCGGGATCTGCGGCTCCGACCTTTCGACGCTCGACGGCCAGAGTTCGCGCTATTTCGAAGACCTCGTGAGCTTCCCGTTCGTCCCGGGGCACGAGATTCTCGCGGTTGTCTCCGATGGTGAGGACGCCGGCGCTCGCGTCGTCGTCGAGCCGGTGCTGTCCTGCGTCGTCCGCGGCATCGAGCCGCTCTGCCCTTCATGCGCCGCGGGAAGAACCGGGGACTGCGAGCGCATCGCGTTCGGGCACCTGCGCCCAGGACTGCAGACCGGTTACTGCGCGGACACGGGCGGCGGTTGGTCCGAAGAGCTCGTCGCGCACGAAGTGCAGCTCCATGGCGTCCCCGACCAGCTGACCGACGATGAGGCCGTGATGGTCGAGCCGACCGCGTGCGCGATCCACGCGGCGCTCGCCGGCGGGATCGTGCCAGGCGAGCGCGTCGCCATCCTCGGCGCGGGAACGGTCGGCCTGTGCACGCTTGCCGCGATCCGTCAGTTCGCCCTGCCCTCCGTGGTCATCGCCGCGGCGAAGCATCCGGTTCAGCGCCGCTTCGCCGCAGAGCTCGGCGCCGACGTCATCGTGAAGCCCGCGGAACTCGGTCGGGGTGTGCGTCGGGTCACCGGGACTCTCGCGCTTTCGTCGGATGCCGGTGCGATCGAGCGGCTCGCCGGAGGAGCCGACGTCGTCTACGACTGTGTCGGCACCGCGTCTTCGATCGCTCAGGCGCTGGAAGTCGTCCGGCCGGGAGGGCGCGTCGTTCTCGTCGGGATGCCCGGAGTCATGCGTGTCGATCTCGCGCCGCTATGGCAACGCGAGATCGCGCTCGTCGGCGCCTACGCGTATGGCATCGAGCAGCTTCCGAGCGGTCCGCGCTCGACTTTCGCTCTGGCGATCGACCTCGTGCACAGCGCGAACCTCGGCCGCCTCGTATCGGCCCACTACCCTTTGGATCGATACGAGGAGGCGGTTCGCCACGCCGCGAACGCCGGTCGCCGGGGTTGCGTGAAGATCGTGTTTGACCTGCGCCGGGCGGAGCCCAAATGGCGACGCGCCGCCGTGGTCGACGACGCCGCTGATGAGGCCATCGAAGGAGGACGAGTGGAGGCGAGCGCGTGAGCCCGAGGCCGGGGTTCGTGCTCGAGGTCGACCGCTCGACTCCGCCGACGCTGTTCTGGCACGGCGAGGGGTTCCGCTTCGAACGCCTCCCCGAAGGGTCGCGCGTCATCTATCCGCAAGAACCGATCGCGCCGCTTGTCGACCCCGACGCCGCCATCCGTCACGCGCTCGAGCATCCATTGGGCGACTCCAAACCGCTTTCGGAACTGCTCTTTGCGGGCATGCGCCTCACGATCGCCTTCGACGACATCTCGCTTCCACTGCCGCCGATGCGCGCACCCGACATCCGCCAACGCGTGATCGAAGCCGTCCTCGACGAAGCCGCCGCAAAGGGCGTCGACGATGTCGTCTTGATCGCGGCGTTGGCGCTGCACCGGCGGATGACCGATGACGAGCTCCGTCACGCGCTCGGCGCCCGGGTCTTCGACGCGTTCGCGCCACACGGCCTGCTGCTCCAGCACGACGCCGAGGACCCCGACGCGCTCGTCCATCTCGGTTTGACCGAAGAAGGAGAGGACGTCGAGCTCAATAGACGCGCGGTCGAGAGCGACCTTTTGGTCTACGTGAACATCAACTTGGTGCCGATGGACGGCGGCCACAAGTCGGTCGCCACGGGGCTCGCGAGCTACCGCAGCATCCGACACCATCACAACGCCGTGACAATGCAGCACAGCCGCTCGTTCATGGACCGGCACAATTCCGAGCTCCACACGTCGAACTGGCGGATGGGCCGGCTGATAAAGAACGCCGGCGTGAAGCTGTTCCAGATCGAGACGACAGTGAACCTCGACACCTTCCCTTCGCAGTTCGGATTCCTCCAAAAGCGCGAGTGGGAATGGTCATTCGTCGACCGGGCTCAGTTCCACGCGACGCGCGCGTCTCTGGAGAAGGTCCCGCCGCGCCTTTCCCGTCAGATCTTCCAGTCGATCCGCTCCCCGCATCAGATGACCTCCGTGCAGGCGGGTGAGGTCGAGGCGGTGCACGACCAGACGCTGGCGAACGTCTTCCGTCAGCAGCTCGTTCCCGTCGAGGGACAGACCGACATCTTGACAATGGGGCTGCCGTACATCTGCCCGTACAACGTCAACTCGATCATGAACCCGATTCTCGTGGCGTGCCTGGGGCTCGGGTACTTCTTCAATTTGTACCGCGGGCGCCCGCTCGTGCGACCCGGCGGGGTCTGCATCATGAGCCACCCCACCCCTTGGGCGTTCCATCCGGTCCACCACCCGAGCTACATCGACTTCTTCGAGCAGGTGCTCGCCGACACGACCGACCCGATCGAGGTCGAGAAGCGCTACGAGCAGGCGTTCGCCACCGACCCGTGGTACGTCCACCTCTACCGCACTTCGTACGCCTACCACGGCGTCCATCCCTTCTACATGTGGTATTGGTGCGCTCACGCGCTCGAGCACCTCGGCGCCGTGATCATCGTCGGCGGTGACCGCGCCGCGGTGCGGCGGATGGGATTCAAGCCCGCAACGTCGCTCCAGGACGCGCTCGAGATGGCAGAAGACGTCGTCGGCCGGGAGCCTTCGATCACCCACCTCCACATGCCGCCGATCGTGATGGCCGACGTGACGTGAGCCTCCGCCTGCCAAAAGCAATCGAAGACGTCGTCCGCACGCCGACGTGGCCGGGCACGCTCGAGCGCAGGATCGAGCCGCGCAATCTCGGCGTCGATTACGAGACATCCTGGGCGCGCGCCCCGTGGGCGAAAGCCACGCGCCGCGTGCTCGTCGAGACCGTGACGCGCCCCGTCGTCGCCTTCCTCACCGCACCCACTATCTACGGCCGCGAACACCTCGATCCGATAAAAGGCCCGATGATCTTCGCGGCGAACCACTCAAGCCACCTCGACACCTCGGTCGTCATCGCGTCGTTGCCCGAGCGCGTCCGAAACCGCGCCGTCGTCGCCGCGGCGGCCGACTACTTCTTCGATCGCCCGTGGAAAGCGGCGCTGTGGTCGCTCGCGCTCGGCACGATTCCGATGGAGCGGACGAAGCTCAATCGCAAGTCCGCCGATCTCGCCGCTGAACTGATCGAGGCGGGATGGAGCCTCGTGATCTTCCCCGAGGGCGGACGATCCCCCGACGGCTGGGGACAGGAGTTCCGCGGCGGCGCCGCCTACCTCGCGAAGCGCACCGGAGTTCCCGTCATTCCCGTGCACCTACGCGGCGTGCGGCCCGTGCTCCCAAAGGAAGGTCGCACGATCCGTCGCAACGACGTCGAAGTGCGCTTCGGCGATCCGCTCTGGCCGATCGC
>JBAVUF010000089.1:0-25422 GCA_049696635.1 Acidimicrobiales bacterium
GGACGTGGAATCGGCTTCCTCGATCGTCACGGCCGGCACCCGCGCCCGAAGGAAGTGACCGCACTGCGCCGTCGCCGGCGGAAAGGACACGACGCGTCGGATCGCGTCAGGCTCGGTTCCGTCGACGGCGAGCAGGTCGAAGTGCACGGCAAGCGTGATCTCGCGCTCGACTACGACCCGCGGGAACCGTTCGAGCGCCTGTGCGGTCGCTTCGATGCGGCCGGCGATGGCGTTCTCAGTCGGCACGAGCGCTTTGTCGACGCCACCCTCGACGAGCTCCCGCACAATCGATGCGATGGACGACATCGGCACGGGCTCCGCCCATTCGAAGGCGAGGTCCGAATGGAGCGCTTCTTCGCTGAAACTCCCCGGCGGACCGAGGTAGGCGATTTTCAGGGGACGATCCGGGAGCTATGAACCGCCGGAGACGTCCTCGAGGCGCTGAGATCCTGACGAGATGAACGGCATCATCGATCGCAACTGCGCCCCCACCTTCTCGATCGGGTGGGAGGCACCGGCTTCGCGCAGCTTGGCGAAACGTGGCTGCCCGTCCTTGTTCTCCTGGATCCACTCGGCCGCGAATGAGCCGTCCCTGATCTCTTCGAGGACTCGGCGCATCTCTTCGCGAACCGCATCGGAGATGATGCGTGGCCCGCGCGTTAGGTCCCCGTACTCGGCGGTCGTCGAGATCGAGTAGCGCATACCGGTGATGCCCTGCTCGTACATGAGGTCGACGATCAGCTTCATTTCGTGCAGGCATTCGAAGTAGGCGGATTCGGGTGAATACCCCGCCGCGACGAGCGTTTCGAACCCTGCCGTGACGAGGGCCGTCAGTCCCCCGCACAGGACAACCTGCTCCCCGAAGAGGTCGGTTTCGGTTTCCTCGTCGAAGGTCGTCTCGAGGACCCCGGCGCGCGTCGCCCCGAGGGCGTCGGCATAGGCGAGCGCGAGACCCATCGCGACGCCGGAATGATCGGCGGCGACGGCGATTAACGACGGCACGCCGCCGCCTTGGGTGTACGTCCTTCGCACGAGGTGTCCGGGACCCTTCGGGGCGCACATGAACACGTCGACGCCGGGGTGCGGTTCGATCGTCTTGAAACGGATATTGAATCCGTGCGCGAACCCGAGCGCATCACCGGCGTCGAGATTCGGTGCGATCGAAGACTCGTACACCGAGGGCTGCTCGGTGTCAGGGAGGAGCACGACGACGACGCTCGCCTCTTTCGCTGCGGTCGCGACGTCGGTCACACGCAGTCCCGCCGCCTCCGCCTTCGGGCGCGACGACGACTCTTCGCGCAACCCGACCCGCACGTCGATGCCAGAATCGCGCAGGTTCAGCGCGTGGGCATGGCCTTGGGAGCCGTAACCGATGATCGCCACCGGACGATCAGCGATCAGGTTCCGGTCGGCGTCTTTTTCGTAGTACATCGTCGTCATCGTTAAACCTCATCTCGTTTGTGTGGCGAACAGTTGCAAGATCGCTCGCTCACTGGGGTGGAACGATCGCGATCCGGCCCGTCCTTTGGAATTCGATGATTCCGAACGGAACGAGCACCTCGATCAGGGTGTCGAGCTGCTCGGGGTGCGCGACGATCTCGGCGAGCACCGCGGTATCACGCTCTTCGATGATCACCGCGTCGTAGCTTTCGAGCGCGCCCGCCAGCTCCCCGGCAGCATCTTTTTTCACACTGACGAGAGCGAGCTCGGCTTCGTGGGCAGTTCCCGGCTCGATCTCGTTGATTGCGACGACGTTGACGAGCTTGTCGAGCTGAGCACGAATTTGCTCGAGCGGTGCCGAGTCGCCGTCGACGACGATCGAAATGCGCGAGTACCGCTCGTCGTCGGTCGGCGCGACCGCGAGCGACACGATGTTGAACCCCCGGCGGGCGAACAACCCAGCGACGCGCACGAGGACGCGCGCCTTGTTCTCGACAGTGATCGAGAACAGATGGTGCGGGAGGGTCGAGACCCTCATCGTTCTCTGAGCCCGGGATGCACGATGATGTCGTCGTTCGACGCGCCGGCGGCGACCATCGGATAGACGTGTTCGTTCGGATCGGTGCGGAAGTCGATCACGACGGGCCGGTCGTCGATGGCGTTGGCCTTGTCGATTGTCGGGCGGACGTCGTCGGCGCTCATCACGCGGAATCCGGCGCACCCCATCGCCTCGGCCCAGCGCACGTAGTCAGGCACATCAGGTGAGAGGTAAACCGAGGAGTACCGCTCGTCGTAGAACATGTGCTGCCACTGGCGGACCATGCCGAGATAGGCGTTGTTCAGAATCGCGATCTTCACGGGGATCCGTTCCATCGACGCGGTGATCAGTTCCTGCGCGGTCATCTGGAAGCATCCGTCACCGTCGACCGCCCACACCATCTGATCCGGCCGGCCGACTTTCGCCCCGATCGCGGCGGGGATCGCGAAGCCCATCGTGCCGAGACCTCCCGAGTTCACCCACGTACGCGGATGGTCAAAACGCCAGTGCTGCGCCGCCCACATCTGATGCTGACCGACACCCGAGACGAGAATTGTGTCGTCGGGTGTCGCCGCGCGCAGTTGTTCGATGACGAACTGCGGCTTCAGCGATTGCGGTGACTCATCGCTCTCGTAGTGCAGCGGGTACGTCTTTCGCCACGCGTCGATCTCCCTCCACCACGGCTCTATGCGCTGGGCGTCGAAAGCCACCTCGGCATCGAGACGACGAACGAGCGCCTCGATGCCCTCTCGACAGTCGGCGGCGATCGCCACGTCCGGCCGGCGCACCTTGCCGATCTCGGCGCGGTCGACATCGAGGTGGACGACCTTCGCCTGGGGAGCGAACGCGGAAACCTTGCCGGTCACGCGGTCGTCAAAGCGCGAGCCGAGCGCGACGAGCAAGTCGGCGCGTTGCATAGCCGTGACTGCGGCGTAGGTGCCGTGCATCCCGGGGAGACCGAGACAGCGGGGATCGCTGTCGGGGAAGGCGCCGCGGGCCATCAGCGTCGTCACGACCGGAAATCCGGTTCGTTCGACGAGCTCGGCGAGCGCCGTCGAAGCATCGGCCTTCAGCACGCCACCGCCGACGTACAGCACGGGTCGGGATGCCTCGCCCATTAGCGCGACGGCCGCTTCGATCGCAACGGGGTCCGGCGCGCCGACCAGCCGGTAACCGGGAAGCTCGATCTCCACCGCGTCGTTCCAGGTGGTCGTCGCCTGTGCGACGTCCTTTGGAACATCGACGACGACCGGCCCCGGGCGTCCCGTCGTTGCGACGTGGAACGCTTCTTTCACGGTCCTGCCGATGTCGGCCGGATCGGTGATCAACCAGTTGTGCTTCGTGATGCTCGTCGTGATGCCGGTCGTATCGACCTCTTGAAAGGCGTCCGTTCCGATCGCGGATGTCGAGACCTGCCCGGTGATGACGACGAGTGGCACAGAGTCGAGGAAGGCGTCCGCGATCGGCGTCACGATGTTCGTTGCGCCCGGGCCGCTCGTCACCATCGCGACTCCGGCGCGCCCGGTCACGAGCGCATAACCCTCTGCGGCGTGCCCGGCGCCTTGTTCGTGACGTACGAGGATGTGGCGGATCGACGAGTCGAGGATCGGGTCGTACACGGGCAGGATCGCGCCGCCGGGCAGGCCGAAAACGACCTCGACACCCTCGGTCTCGAGGCTCTTCACGAGTGCCTGTGCCCCGGTCAGCTCCACCAATGTCTCCTCACCGAAGACTGCATCCACTCCACTTTCGTATCCCGATGAACAAAACGACCTCCCTTTCGGGAGGTCGTTTGCACGCGTGCGGCTTCGCCGGACGCGTGCTACGTGATGAGTACGAGAATCGCAGTCGCGAACATTGCCACGAATAATGGCAGGTGCGAATCGATTTCACAAGTTCAAATTCATGGCTCGGTGACCGCCCCGCGTTCTGCTCCCGACACCAAACGAGCGAACTTCGCGAGCGCGCCGGTCGTGTAGCGCGGCTCGGGCGGTTTCCAGTTCGCTCGTCGGCGCTCAAGTTCGGCACCGTCGACGTGCAACTCGATGGAGTTTGCCCTGGCATCGATCGCGATTCGGTCGCCGTCGCGAACGAGGGCGAGCGGTCCTCCGACCGCTGCTTCGGGCGCGACATGGCCGATGCAAAAGCCGCGCGTTCCGCCTGAGAACCGGCCGTCAGTGACGAGGGCGTAGTCCTCTCCTCGACCCGAGCCGCTCAACGCCCCGGTGACGGCGAGCATCTCTGGCATCCCGGGAGCGCCCTTTGGACCTTCATAGCGGATCACGATCACGGCGCCCGAGTCGACCCCTCCCGCGAGGATCGCCCGGATCGCGAGCTCCTCGGAATCGAACACCCGAGCCGGACCTTCGAAGCGCTCGAGGCTCGATCCGGCGATTTTCACCACCGCGCCGAGGGGCGCGAGAGATCCACGCAAGATCACGGTTCCGCCCCGGGAATGGATCGGTGCCCCGACCGGGTGCACGACGGCGCCGTCTGGGGCCGGTGGGGCGAGCCGGTCGAGGTTCTCGCTCACCGTCTGGCCGGTGACCGTCATCGCGTCACCGTGCAGCAGGCCCACCTCAAGAAGTTCTCGCATCACCACCGGCACGCCCCCGATCGCGTCGAGATCGCTCATGTGGAATCGGCCACCGGGTTTCATATCCGCGATGTGCGGTGTCCGTTTTCCGATCGTTTCGAAGTCGTCGATCGATAACTCCACGCGCGCCTCGTTCGCGATGGCGAGGAGGTGCAACACGGCATTCGTCGAGCCGCCAACTGCCATCGACACCGCGATCGCGTTCTCGAAGGCGGCCCGCGTGAGGATCGACCGCGAGCGAAGTCCGAGTTCCAAAAGGCGGACGACGGCGCGTCCTGATTCGTAGGCGATCTCGTCGCGGCGAGCATCGACCGCCGGTGGTGACGACCCCCCGGGCAGCGACATCCCGATCGCCTCGCCGATCGTCGCCATCGTGTTGGCGGTGAACATTCCCGCGCAGGCGCCTTCTGTCGGGCAGGCCTGCCGTTCGATCTCGAGGAACTCCTCTTCGTCCAAATGACCCGCGGCATGCGCGCCGATCGCTTCGAAGACGCTCGTGATGTCGATCGCCCGCCCCTTGTGGTGACCCGGCAGGATCGTCCCGGCGTAGACGAACACGCTCGGAAGGTCGAGGCGCGCCGCGGCCATCAGCATCGCTGGCAACGACTTGTCACATCCGGCGAGGCCGACGAAGGCGTCGAAGCGCTCGGCGATCATCACGGTCTCGACGGAATCGGTGATGACCTCTCGGCTCACGAGCGAGGCACGCATCCCTTCGGTGCCCATAGCGATCCCGTCTGAGACTGTGATCGACCCGAACTCGAGCGGGAACCCACCGGCGTCGCGCACTCCGTCCTTCGCTCTTTTCGCGAGTCGGGCGAGCGGCAGATTGCACGGCGTCACTTCGTTCCACGTCGACGCCACGCCCACCTGGGGCTTCGCGAAATCCTCGTCGCCCATACCGACGGCGCGCAACATCGCCCGCGCACCCGCCCGGCGGTCTCCTTCGGTGACGTCCTGGCTGTGAATCTTCAAGCTGCGCGACCTGTCGGACATGGCGTTACAGACTACGAAGGCCCGACGAGCCGAAAACCAGCCTGGCTCCGTCCCCGGTCACGGCGCCGTGTATCAGCGCTCGGGGCCCACGACGCGAATGAGCGCACCGATTCGCTTGACCGCTTCGAGTTCCTCCAGCCCTGCGAGCGTCGACTGGACGTCCTTTTCGAGCGCGAGGTGCGTCACAAAGACAAGGCGCGCAACCGGTTCCGCGCCGACCTGCTCCATCGACTGGATCGACACGGAGTTCTCGCCGAACACGCGAGCGACCGCCGCGAGCACGCCCGGTCGATCGGCGACATCCATTGCCAGGTAGTACTGCGAACGCAACGCGTCGATCGGGCGGATGCGCGTCCGATGACGCTTCGGCATGTGCACCGGGCGCGCTCCGATGAGGCTGCGTGCAGCCTCCAGCACGTCGCCCAAGACCGCGCTCGAGGTCGGCTTCCCGCCCGCCCCCCGGCCAAAGAGCATGATTTCGCCGCACGAGTCGCCCTCGACATACACCGCGTTGAACGGACCGTGGATGGAAGCAAGCGGGTGATCCACGGGGATCATCGCCGGGTGGACTCGGACATCAATGAGCGGCTCAGCTCCGTTTCCTTCGTCGAGGTTCTCGGCGATCGCGAGGAGTTTCACCTCGTAGCCGAGTCGGTGGGCAAATTCGATGTCGGTTACTTCAAGCCCTTCGATCCCTTCGCGGTAGACGTCGTCTGCCACGACGTCGGCATTGAACGCGATCCCCGCCAAGATGGCGGCCTTTGCTCTCGCGTCGTACCCCTCGACGTCGGCGGTCGGGTCGCGCTCCGCGTAGCCGAGGCTCTGTGCTTCGTGCAGGGCGTCGAGGTACGGGGCGTTCGCCTCACTCATCCGCCACAAAATGAAGTTCGTCGTTCCGTTCACGATTCCGACGATGCGTCGGATCCGCTCGCCGGCTAGAGAGACGTGGAGGGCGCGGAGCAACGGGATCGCCCCTCCGACTGATCCTTCGAACAAAAGCTCGGATCCTGTGGCCTCTGCTTCCGCGAATAGCTCCGCACCGAAGTTCGCGATCAGCTCCTTGTTGGCGGTGACCACGGGCTTCCCCGCCTTGAGCGCCTCGAGGATGGCCGTTCGCGCTGGCTCGATGCCGCCGATCAGCTCGACGACGACGTCGACATTCGGATCCGCGGCGACCGCGTGCACGTCGTCGGTGAGGCGACCGGGATCGACCGATACCCGTCGTACGTTGTCGAGGTCCCGGACGGCGACTTTGGCAACTTCCAAGCGCAAACCGCTGCGCCGGGCGATGCCCTCCGCATCCTGCTCCACGAGTTCGATGAACTCGCCCCCGACGTTCCCGCATCCGAGCACGCCGAGTCGGACGACGCCTTCCTTGTTCGCGGTGTCGTTCGCCTCGACCATTCGACAACGCTACTCACGCCGTGTCGAAAGGCCGAGGGGTGGCCACGCGGGCAGGCCCTCCCTGACAAGTTGATCGAAAACGACAGTCCGCAGGGTTTCACGGTTCGGAAGCGGCTTCCAGCGCCGATTCGCCGGGGGCGGCGACGCTCATCTAAGGGCGGGGTGATACCCGTCCTAACTTCTCGCCTTACGCGGCTTGCGAACGCTTCACGCCTTGCTTACGTGCATAGACCGCGCATGTGAGGATGGCGACCATCGCGGCTGGGAGTATCCCGAGCGATCCGTAGCCGATGGATTGTCCGAGCGCGCCGCCCGCGATCGGGGCAATCAAATAGCCAATCATCGCCATCTGTGACCAGACCACCATCGCGCTGATGATTCGCTCGCTCGGCACCGCCTGGAGCAACAGACCGGTCGCGCCGGTCTGCCCGATCCCGATTCCCGCCCCGAGGATCGCGAGTCCGACCAACCAAGTCGCGACGATGTTCGTCGCCCCTGCCATTTCGATCCCGATGATGAGGAGCGCGATGCCGATCGCGGTGGCTCGTTCGGGAGAGAGCCGAGCAGCAGCAACCGAGCCGCAACCCAAGACGACGGCGAGTCCGACGTAGGCACCACCGATCTCGGACTGTGACAGCAGCGTGGAAAAGTGAAGCGGGAGCACACCATCGACAAGCCCGGTTCCAAGGATCGCCACCGTGATCGCGATCGCAGCCACCCAAAAGCCGAGTCGTCGAAGCTCAGACCGATCCGTTCGAAATGACCGACGTCCAGGGGCGACCGGCAGGAGGGCGGAAAGAACCGCGCCGAAGACGACGAGGGCGAAGTATGAGATAAAAGGTCGACGAATTCCGCCGATAGCGCCGAGTCCTGGTCCCACTAGAGCCCCTACCGAGTACGCCGCGAAGATCCGACTCATGCAGAGGTACTCCTCGCCCGGCCAGCGCTCGAGCGTGCTGAACACGATGCCGAGCCAAAGTCCTCCGGAACCAAAGCCCATGAGTGCTCTGGTCGCGAGATACGCCGGGATAGAACCCGACTCGATGAAACCAACCGTGCTGCCTGCCACGACCGCGAGTGCCGCGAGGAGCGTCGTGCGAGTCCCGAACCGACGCACGCAGCTCCCGCTCGCCGCGAATCCGGCGAGCATGCCAATCGGGAAACTGGCAACGATGACGCCTGCCACAACGGGACTCGCCCGCGTTGAGCGAGCAAGAGCAGGTAGGACAGGTCCGATGATGCTGTATCCCGCAGAATCAACCACGGCGAGCGCCAGCAGGATGACGTAGGCCGCCGATGCGCGGCCGAGACTCCGACCGCGCTCGGACGCCCCGTATGCCCGAATCGGTGGGGGTTTGTCGGCGGCACTGCCGATTCCAGCAGTCACCTCAAAACGCAGCACCGCGTAGTCAAGATCGATCCCCCGGGCTTCGCGGACTTCAGACGCTACATGGACGCCGCTCGTTGCGAGGTCGGGAAGACGGCCCAAGGCCACGAGCAATCAAACAAGAACCAGCGGCGCAAGCCGCGGGTTGGACGCTTCCTCACATCGATCGACCGACCGCATTACTCTCAGTACGCATGCGACCATCTCGAATCGACGCATCAGTTGACTCCGTCTTGCAGGGCCGCCGACTGCTGACGCACCCCTTCTACCGGCGTTGGGAAGCTGGGCGCGTCTCGAAGCCCGAGCTCGCTTCCTACGCGGCGCAGTACCGCCATTTCGAGCAGTACCTGCCCCACTTCCTCGCCGAGCTTGCCTCTGCGCTGCCAGATGGGCCCGCCCGGACGCTTGTACAAGCGAATCTCGGCGACGAACTCGGCGACCCGATTCCCCATACCGCTCTGTTCGAGGAGTTTGCGACCGCTGTTGGCGCCACCGTTCAAGAAGCATCACCAGCGATGGCGCAACTCCTCGCGACGTACGATGAGATGCTCGACATGGATCCCCAGTCAGCTCTCGCCGGCTTCCTCGCCTACGAAATGCAAGCGGCGGAAGTCGCGAGCAACAAGGCAAAGACCCTTCGCCAGCACTACGGCATCGATGGCCGTGGTTCAGCGTTCTGGGATCACCACGCACGTGTTGATGTCGAGCACCGCCAATGGATGCGCGACGCGCTCGCGCTATCAACATCCGACACACACGAAATTGAGGAGTCGTTGCGAAACGCCGCCGACGCGTGGTGGGCGTTTCTCGATGAGCGCGAGGAGTTCGCGACGGCCGCTTGAGAGACCGGCGTCAGGACGTACGACTCCGAGCAATTTGACGCGCTCTTATCTTCCTCGAATCCTCGCCGTCTCACCGATCAAAAAGGAGAGAATCCCGGATCGTCCTTGATCACCAGCGCGTCGGACTACAACTCTCCTGATGCGCGAGCCCTCCCATACTCGACGCGCGAACAGGATCCGCGCGCAAGTGCTTGCGGACGCCGAGTGCGAAGGCGTGCCCGCCGAGGCGGCACGATGGGCGCTCTTGCGGTTCTCATTTTGGAGCGTCGCGCTAATGGGGCGAACGGGCGGTAGCGCCTCCGCGGCTATCGGGTGACCGCGCGACTCGATTACATCCGCGGCACTGACGCTACCTGGAAAAGCCGGATTCTCTCTGGCTGCAGCACTCGCAGATGCGGTGTTCGGAGTGCCGTCACTTCCAGCGCCGACGCGTTCCGACCAACTGCTGTGCGTATCCGGCGACTGAAACCGAGGACATGAAGAACTGATACATGACAATGAAGAGGAAGAAGCCGAGCCCATTCCGACGGACCCGCAATCCCAGCGGTTCGAATACCTGGCGACGCTGAAAACGGTGCAGCAGGCCGTACACCGCAAGCGTGACGGGGAGCACCGCAACCGTGACCGGCCCGACAATCCAAAAGACCCCAAAGCACGCAAGCACGAGTCCCGGGATCCATACAAGTACGTAGGTGCAGTCGAGCAAGGGTATCAACAGGTCGATGGCGGTCAGCATCTTGGCGAACCCGCGCTGCTGGCGCCAGGGCGGCACGGTACGAAGACCTTCGAGCATGCCGCGCGCCCAGCGCGCCCGCTGCCTCGCGAAATGGTGCATCGTCTCTGGAGCGGATGTGAAGGCGACCGCCAGCGGTTCGTAATAGATGCGAGCTCCTGAGCGCATCAGATTCCAAGTGAGGACGATGTCCTCACCGATCGCATCAGGCCACCCGCCCGCCTTTCGAACCTCCTTCGTGCGGTACAGGCTGAATGCCCCTTGAGCGACGAGGGTCGTCTGGAAGAGCCCCTGCATCCGTTTCACCGAGGCGATGCCCAAGAAGTAGTCCCACTCCTGCAAACGCGTCCAAAGGTTCCGGCGACTGTTTCGAACCAGAACACACCCGGCAACGGCCGCAACCGAAGGCATGGAGGACTCCAGTCGGCTGACCAAAAGGCGGAGAGCAGACCGGTGTAGCAAGGTGTCTGCGTCGACGGTTGCGACGAGCCTGGTTCGCACCAAACTGAGCCCGCGGTTGAGCGCGTGCGACTTTCCCGGCGATGATTCCGGCGCAATCCGTAGGTTCAACCCCACCTCCGTCCCAACCAGCCGCGCCGTCTCCACCGTGGCGTCCGTCGATCCGTTGTCAACGACTACAACGGCCATGCGGCCGTTGTAGTCCTGATTCGCCAGATAGCGGAGGGTTTCTCCGATTCCCTCCTCTTCGTTCCGGGCAGCGATCAACACGGTGATCGGATTGGTGGGGTGAAGGACCTTAAACGGTGGTTGGCGATCGAGCAGAAGGCTCGCAGCCAGCATGGCGACGACGAATCCGGGTACGAATGCCAGCAGCGTCACAACGATGACCGCAGGCACGAGCGAGATGACCCGCGCCAACTCGAGGATCCACGAACGCGAAATCCAGACGGATCCGCCGAGCCAGAGCGATGCGAAAAAAGCCGCGAGTGCAAACTTTGCCTGGGGGCCTAGGTAGAAGCGTCTGGTCCCGACGGAAGGCGACGAAGTCTCCGCCTCGTAGCCACGCTGCATTCCCCCAGACAGCTCCTGGACCTCGAGGAAGTCGATCGGAGGCGCGACATCTGGCTGGATGGGCGCAAGAACCACACTGAGCTAGACGACCGCTGGCCTGCGGTTATGGAGTCCATAACCGAGAAAGAGGACTTTCGTCCCGTCGAAACAGCGCTGGTCAAAGCCCGGACCACCGGGTGGCGGGGCACCGCGGCGCTCCCATACTTTTGCGCTACGTGAAGCCAGCGGAGGGCAGCCTCAAATACCGAACTCAGACGGAAGATCGGGATCCAGACGACGCGCCATCACAAGCTGGAACGCGAGCTGCTAATCACGCACCGTCGCGGCAATAGGTTGGAAGACCTCGGGAAGCGACTCGGGAAGGCGGAGCGAACTGTCGGCATCTATCGATGCAATCGCGACCGATGCACCCGTTCTGTTCGCGAGATCTACGAATTCTGGCGCGTCCGTGTGCGTCGCACCGTCGCCGTCGATCACGAGCGCCGGAAAGCCGTCCGCAACGGATGCGATCGGACCGTGGAGAAAGTCCGCCGTCGAGAAGCCCTCGGCGAAGACGAGAGCCGCCTCCTTGCACTTCAACGCAGTCTCGAGAGCGGCTACGAAACAGAACCCCCCCTTTTTTTTACCGCAACGACCATTCGGTCGCGGTTGCTCGAGTTTCTCGCGAGTTCGGTGACTCCTTCTTCATCGCTAAGCATGGCGGTCACCGCACCGGAAACGTGGGCGAACACATCGAATTCCGCGTATTCGTTAGTGAGGGCAGAGGCAATCGCCAAGGACGTGGCCATCTGCGCGGTCAGCGTCTTGGTTGCGTGCACCGCGAGTTCCGGTCCGGCCTCGATCGCGATTCAGACGTCGACGTCCCGCGCGAGCGGGCTGTCGGGAACATTCACGACACCGATGACGACTGCTCCTCAAGTACGCAGCCCGTTCGCGGTCGTCACGAACTCCGGTATGGCACCGGATTGACTAAGCGATGATGAGAAATCCGGATGGGACGAGATCCTCGAGGGAGGCGAACCACCCATCAGTCCGCCCCGGTTGGTAAGAAAGCCTACAGCCACACCGTAAGGGTGTATTAGCAAACGAAACCGGTAGTTCGTTTCACGATGTCACGTACTCCCGGAGGCCGTTTACCGCGCTCCGATGTAGTTCACGAGCGCCTCGCGATCTTTCTCCAGTTCCTCCATACGTACCTTTACAACATCACCGATGCTGACAATGCCGACGAGAACACCTTGATCGACGACTGGAACATGTCTAATGCGATGGTTTGTCATCGTCGCCATTAGCGAATCGACTGTGTCCTCAGGCGAACTCGTATGAACGTCCTCGGTCATGATCGCTCGCACCGGCTCATCGAGAATCGCCGCACCAAACTCGTTCAATGCGCGTACGACGTCTCTCTCGGAGGCAATTCCTTCCACCGTGCGCCTATCGCTCGATATCACGACAGCACCGATCTTCCGTCGGGTTATTTCACCGACAAGTTCACTCACCCGCGCGTCAGGCGCGAGCGTCACGACCAGCGCACCCTTGGAATCGAGTAATTGTGAGATTCGCAACGTGCCTTCCTTCGGGCCGGATCGGAGTAGCCAACCCAAATGATAATGACGCTGCCTGGTAAGTCTTCCGATAATCGCCGTCACGAGGGATTCCACGATTCGGCGTCCACGACCCAGACCATCTCCCTCTCGACCCTCCCGGATCGATTCTTGAGTCCTTTGACTCCGAGACAACCACCGCGTAACAGGCAAAGCAAGGACGCCTTACACCGATCTGACAAGGGTTTGTGGGCAATTGCAGGGCCAAATCTGCCTTTCGACCTCGCCGATAGTTGCCGTAAGAACCTACGTGGGACCTCTTCCCTCTCAACCTCGCCGCGGGGTCCGACTGACTTGGCCGACGCCTTCCTCACCAGCTGCGTTACGTCAGGCGTCGTTGCTATTCGCGGCGGCAGGATTTATCGGCTTCGTGAATGATGTCGTGCCCGGCAGCGTCGAATGGGGTCGTCCATGGTCAGCGGTCCTCGATGCCATCACCATCGTGATCGGGTTCATCGCGTGGAGACTGCGAAATCGCGCGACGCTCCTTCGTCCTCTCACGTATGCGCTTGCCCTCGTGGCGCTCGCGCTTGTCGCACTCAACAACGTCGTCGGCGCACTCCCTCCGGCGACGCTTGGGATCTGGTTCGTGCTCATCTACGTGTGTATCGGCGCGTGGTTCCCGCGCGGGACCGCGTTGCTTTCGTCCCCTCTAATGACCCTTTCGTACGTGCTACCACTCCTATTCGGCGCGCCTCGTTCGCATGACGATCTTCTGGCAGCGGCTCTTGTCGTACCGATCGGGGTGCTTACGGGTGAGGTCGTCGCCGCGAACGCGGCATCGCTCCGTGCGGCCCAGGAAGCTCAAGAACGGCTGCTCGAGGAGCTCAGCAGGGAGACGACAACCGACCCGTTGACAAAGATCGGCAACCGCCGTCTCGGCGAAGCACTCCTGGAGTCATTGGCGCCAGGAGACGCGCTCGCCCTTCTCGATCTCGACTGTCTGAAGGTAGTGAACGACACCTTCGGGCATCGGAGGGGCGACGACGAACTCAGAAAACTCGGGCAGCACCTTCGCGACAATCTGCGCGAGCACGACGCCGTCGCGAGATTTGGTGGCGACGAGTTCATCCTCGTGATGCGAAAGGCCGGACCGGAGGGACTCGAAGTCATCGATCGCTTGGTCGCCGAGTGGAGACGGACAAATCCACGCGCGACACTCAGCGCCGGTGTCGCAATCCATGTCGCTGGCGTCGTGCCGGAGCTCACGTATGCCGACGCCGACGACGCGCTCTACACGGCAAAACGTGAAGGCGGCGGACGATGCTCGCTAGCGCAAACAAGATCGACAGACCAAATAGCCGTTCAGGCCGTCCACAGGCGCGCGCCGCCGCCGTCAGTTCGAGCAGCCGACGCCAGCTGACCCCGCTGCCGCGTGCGTTTCGACACGCCTCCGCAAACATGGCGGATCTGTCCCGAATGAACGAGATCGTGCGGACGAAAGGTGGGCGAGCGATGAAACACGCCGGTTGCGTGCCCAATAGGCGCGGAACGCACGGACTTTCGCCTCGAACTGGCTAGCCAGGGATGTAAACGCGCAGCTGAACCCCGGATCGGCTGTCGTTCGTCCCACACTGAGACGTGTTCGAACGTCGTCTCACGAGACGCTGCTCGCCCCGGGCGCCGTCGCGCCGCCTTCACTGGTAATGGAAGGTAAGCGCGTTCGAGCTTCCCGATTCGGTTTGTAGTCGCACTGCGACGGAACCCCTCAACCCGGCTGGCACCGTCACGATGCAACGCTGTTCACTCGGGCAACGCGTCGGCGCAGGGCGAGCGCCGAACGTCGCCACGATCGTGCCGTTGGCACTCGCTAATCCCCTTCCGCTGAGTACGAGCGTCTCGCCGGCGGCCCCGGTATCTGGCTCCAAAGACGAAAGCACTGGTCCTTTGACCGGGCCAGCTGGGCTCGTCGTCGCGGTCGTATTCGGGATCGAGGTCGGCGTCGTTCGGCCGGTTCTCGTCGTCGTTGTCGATCGGCGCGTCGACTGGCCGCGCCCAAGGCGTGCAGCGACGTGCCTCGAGCGCGTGGGTCCGGAGCTCGAAAGCGCGACACCCACGACGATGCCGGCCAAGACCACGACGGTGACAGCTATCACGAAGAGGAACGAGCGGCGTGATCCGACATGCCGCCGTGCTCGCCTGCGTGGCACGAAGATGGGTGCCGGGACGCGGCTGTCGGCCGACATGGGACCGCTCGATGACGACGTGCGGGAGCTCGAGGGCTCGTCGATCTCCGGCCGGTGCAGGGCCCCGCTGATCTCACCGAGTGTTTCCATCGCTTTGTGGTAGCGAGCGATCGAGCGCCTTGATCTGCGCGGGCGGGGTCCCGTACTCGTGAGAACTAGGGCGACCGCTGCGAGAAGCACGTTGAGGGCGGCCAAGGCGCCTCCGGCACCGTTACGACGTTCAACTGCTTGTGCCTTGAGGGCATTGAAGCGCGCCGCGACGGGCTTCACTAGCGCGGGCCGTTGCGTCTCTTTCTGTGTGAACGAACGCGCCCGACCGTCAGTTGGCGCCTTTTACACCGATCGCGCCGGAGAAGTTGTTCCAAACGGGCAATGACCTCATCGGGACCGACTCGACGGACGCGCCCGTGTACGGCGCATCGATGACGCGGCCGCCGCCGGCGTAGATCGCGACGTGATCAGCCGGTCCTTTTCCACCGGGGCCGGCGAAAAAGAGGAGATCGCCAGGCTTGAGCTGGTTGAGCGACACGCGTCTCCCGGCGTGCTGCTGGTCAGCGGCGTCGCGCGGCAGGTCAAGGCCGTAGCGGGCGTAAAGGGCATAGACGAGGCCCGAGCAGTCGAAGCCGAATCCGCTCGTCCCGCCCCACAAATAGGGAAGGCCGAGGAACTGGCGCGCGGCTTTCACGATCGACGCGCCGGAAACGAGACCGTCGCGGACGGGGTCGAGTGCGGCGTTGCTGATCGCTCCCGGCGTGCCACCCGGGAGACCGACGAGGGCATAGCCCGGCACCGACCCGACGACCGGCAACTCGGTGTCGAAGCTGACGAGAAACCGCCGTCGGCCGACCACCCCGTCGGCGACGGCGTAGAGCCAGGTCCGTGGAACGGCGACGATGACTTCCCGCGACGCCGTGGACGGTGCGATGGCGGTCAGCTGGACCCGCGGCACCCAACCGACGATGCCGTTCGGGTACTTCGAGCCGAGCTGGTTTGGGACCTCGACCCTCGTCCAGGTTCCTCGGTGCCCCGTGACGATGACCATCTCGCCGAGCAGGACCTGAGTGTTGATGCGGCTGTCGAGACCGAGCCGCTCGGAAACGCTCAGCGACTTGAGCCAGTCCTCTATCTGCGCCGGATCCGCGATCGCGGGCGCATCGATCGGACGCGCGCTCGACGGCCGTTCCCACACCGTCGCCACCGAGACGCAAACCCACTCGGGCGTCGTCGCGCCGGACGTGACAGAAGGCGTCGAAGTGACGGCCACCGATGAGAACAGCACGAGGCCGAGAAGCAATCGCCTAGCTGAGATGTCACATGATGCTCGCCGCCGCGCTCCACGCGACACCGCGGCATGCCCTACGAACGGGCTCTGGGGCAGTTAAGCGGTCGCTGGCGGCACGCCGCCGAGCTCGGCGTCGGTGCCGATCTCGATGACCGCGTGTGCTCGGGGCTGCAGCCAGCGGAGCACTCGAAGGAGATTGGGTATTCGCAGCGCGACGCAACCCTCGGTCGGTCCGTCCACCCAGGCGTGCAGGAAGATTCCCGAGCCTGGCGCCTCTGCACCTGAGATCGTCGGACTCTCGTTGTACTCGATCACCGCGAAAAAGGGATAGGCCGTCGTCTCGGTCCATAGCGCCTCCGACCACGCCGCAAACGGTGGCGTAGAGCCGCAGGGCACATAGACAAACTCGTTGTAGCGCGAACTGTAAGGGTCCTCGTCCCACCAGTCGCCGCAAACGAGCTGTTGGTATGCATCGTGAAGGCCTCCGGGATTCGGTTTGTTCCCATACATCGTGCGACCAATGGCGTACTCGCCCGTGGGAGTCGCATGATCACCCTCGCGCCGGATGTTGCGAAGCTCGCCGGAACCGACCTCGGCCCACCAGGTTGGGAACACTGGTTGCCACGGCGCGGCTGCGCTTGCCCGCTCGAAGGTCTGGAGACGTGCGAGGTGGTCAGGTGGGTCGTAGCTCTGGCTCGATACGACGATGAGCTGACGCGCTGACGCGGGAATTGAGAAGCGGACCGCGACCGACCGCGAGGCTTCCGCAGCCGTTGGTCCGGCCCAAGACGCCGCCATGAAAGCGATCAGCACAGCGGCGATTGACCTCGCGTGGAAATGACGGCGAAAGGAGTCGTTCAACCGCTTGTCTCATTCAGAGAACTCGAAGGCCGCGGGGGCCCGGCTTTGAGCCTCTCTTTCACCTGCAGCATCCGTTCTGGTACGCCGTGTGGCATCTCCCAGCGTGTTTCGAGCCACCATGTGCAACCCGCTTTTCTCCACCGATCAACCTGTGCGCGGGCAGTGTCCGCGTTGTCCGCTGGCGTTTCACCTTGCGCAACGAGGTCGATTCCGGTCCCGCCGCGCCGATCCAACCATTCTCGGACAGCTTGGGCATGCTCCGGCCGTGCGCCGTCACCGAAACCCTCGTACTGGGGCACCACGCCGTCGCAACGAAGTGTTCGAGTCATCGACTTCGGTCGCGGCCACACACCGACCACCCAGATCGGGATCCGAGACCGTACCGGCGCCCCCATCGATGACAGCTCGTCAAGCTCGCCTGCCTCGTAGGTGTAATGGCGCCCTCGATAGCCCTTGCCGCCTTCCCAGAGGGTCCGCATCAGGTCAATGCCTTCGTCGAGGAGTTCAGCTCGGCCCCGAAGATCGGTTACCTCGCCGGTGAGCGGCAGGTCGTCCGTGATCGCGCCAAGCCCGAGGGTGAGGACCACGCGGCCACCAGAGAGTTGGTCGATGGTGGCGACCTGGCTCGCAACCTTCCACGGGCGCCGCCACGGAAGCGGCGTGAGCAGCGTCCCGATCGTCATCCGTTTCGTCCGAACGGCAATCGCCCCGAGCAGCGACCAAGCATCGACGCCATACGCAGCCTCCCAGACGAAGACGCCGTCCCAACCCGACTCTTCTGCGAGCACAGCCTGCTCGAGCTGTTCGGTCGAGTTGCCACCGGGAAGGATCATGCCGTAGCGCATCTCGTTCCCCCTGCTGGAATGACGAGAACTCGTGCAGGCGGCAATCCTCGCACTACGTATGGCGAGCACCTCACCTGGCAGGTCTCCGCCTCCATAATGAGGCGAGCGCAAATTGACCCATCACGCGTCACGTCGAGTCGCAACACGCCCTTGCAATGACTGATTAGCGCACAGCGTGAAGAGCCGGACCGAACAGCGGTTCCCTCGGGTCAGCGCCTCGTGGGCGGTGTTTCGGTCGGTTTTGGCACGACGGCTGACTACCCCACCCGCACGACTATGGATTTGCTGCGGGAACGGTACAAACCGGACGCGTCGTACTTCGCGAAGAGCCGGTGGCTCCCAGAACCGAGCCGAGATGAATTGACTGAGCACACCGCGACGCCATCGACGAGTTTCGCCGAACAGATCGTCTTTCCGGCGAGACTCACCTCGACCCTCCCTGGGACGATGCCCATCTTGCCGAACAGGTGGATGTGCAGGTGCACCTGCGCACCGCGCCGCGCGGTCGACAGGTGAGCCTTAACGATCTCTTCCGGGAGCGGTTTGGCGATCCACTGGGCGAAGAGCGAGATCGCGGCGCTGATCGAGATGACCTGGCGGTCGGTATAGGCGGTTCCTGATCCGTTGGCCGCGGTATTCCAACCGGTGAAGGTGTGCCCGGTGAAGGTGAAAGCGTTGGGCGTCAGGGCCTGAGCGGCGCCGGTGGTGTAGGACTCTGCGCTCATCGTCCCCCTCCCGCCGTTGGCGAAAAAGCTCACGCCCTCGCTGTTCGCACTCCACTGCGCGTAGAGAGTGACGTCGGCATTGAAGGGATACGAAGCACTGTCGGTGAAGGCGGTGCCCGAGCCGTTGGCCGCGGTATTCCAGCCGGTGAAGGTGTAGCCGGTGAAGGTGAAGGCATTGGCCGTCAGGGCCTGCGCCGCGCCGGCGGTGGATGATTCGGAGCTCATCGTCCCGCTGCCGCCGTTGGCTTCAAAGGTCACGGCGTGGACCTCGTCGACGACGAACGCTTGGATGTCCCCAGAGCCGTCTTTGTAGTACCCGCCTATGGTGCAGTTGCCGTCCGAAGTGCACGAGACCGCATTGATCTCCCCGTCACCGCCAGCATTGAGCGATCCGGCGACCTCGCTCGCCGTCCCCCAGACACCGCCGACCTCGTCGACGACGAAGGCCTGATAGTTCCCGGAGCCGTCTTCGTAGTACCCGCCGGCGGTGCAGTTGCCGTCCGAGGTGCACGAGATCGAATTGATCCAAGCGTCACCGTCGATGTTCAGCGGTCCGGCGACCTCGCTCGGCGTTCCCCAGACACCGCCGACCTCGTCGACGACGAAGGCTTGAGAGTTCCCGGAACTCTCTTTGTATCGCCCGCCAGCGGCACAGTTGCCGTTCGAGGTGCACGACACCGACCAGACCCTCGCCAAGCTGCCAGTGTTGAGCGATCCGGCGACCTCGCTCGCCGTCCCCCAGACACCCCCAACCTCGTCGACGACGAAGGCCTGATACCCGGAGCCGTCCTTGTAACGCCCCCCGGCGGCGCAGTTGCCGTTCGCGGTGCATGAGACCGAAAAGACCTGCGCGCTATCGCCCACGTTGAAAGATGATCCAGCGACCTCGATCGCGGCTCTCCAGACACCGGCGACCTCGTCGACGACGAAGGCCTGATAGTTCCCGGCGCTTTCTTCGTATCGACCCCCGGCGGCGCAGTTGCCGTTGGAGGTGCACGAGACCGAATTTAAGTCCGCGTCACCGCCGGTGTTGAGCGAACCGGGGACCTCGATCGCCGTCCCCCAGTTGCCGGCGACCTCGTCGACGACGAAGACCTGATACTTGGCGGAGCCATCTTCGTACCGCCCACCGGCGGCGCAGTTGCCGTTCGAGGTGCACGAGACCGAATTGACCCATGCGTGACCGCCGGCGTTGAGCGGACCGGCGACCTCGATCGCGGCTCCCCAGACACCGGCGACCTCGTCGACGACGAAGTTCTGATAGTTCTCGGAGCTGTCTCTGTACCGCCCGCCCGCGGCACAGTTGCCCACCGAGGAGCACGACACCGAATTGACCCACGCGTTACCGCCCGCGTTAAGCGATCCGGCGACCTCGCTTGGCGTCCCCCAAGTCCCGGCGACCTCGTCGACGACGAGGGCCTGGATGTTTCCGGAGCCGTCTTTGTAGTACCCACCAGCTGCACAGTTGCCCACCGAAAAGCATGACACAGAATTGATCACCGCGTCCCCGCCGGTGTTGAGCGAAGCGGCGATTTCACTAGGCGTTCCCCAGGCGACATCGGCGCCTGCTCGTCCAGTCGAGAACATGACCTCCGCTGCCGATGCGCCGATAGCGAGAAACGCGACCAGCAGCCGAGGCATTACCCGGCGCATAACTCCCCCCCATCAAAAACGACGGCAAGCCCATCGCGGGACATCGAGATCGTGAGTCACACGCTTGCGCGTGATCGCTCAGCGACATCCTAAAACGGGGAATATCGGTTCGACGGCTTCGCTTCCGTCGTTGAGGTCAGCAAAGCGCCTTATCGGTTCAGTGATTGTGATCGCGCGGAGAGTGATCTCGCGTTCATTTCTTGCATGAATGTCTTCCACGTCTCGTCCACTTTTCGGCGCAACAATGGCCGCCGGGGTGGCGACGCGTCAGGTCGTGTCCACCCGCTCGACCAAGTGGCGTGCGACCGACGCGTTGCCGATCACGTCGAGTCCGTCGATCGGGATGCGGTCGTAGAGGGCGAGAAGAAGATCCGAGGCAGTTCCACGAACGGCGACATCGCCCGTCGCATGGGCACGATCGACGGTGCCATCCGGCTCGATGAACCATTCTCCGGGGACGTCGGTGGCGTGCAGGTGCACCGAACCCGACAGCGGCTTGCTTTCGTTCACAGCCCAGGGCAACGAAATGGAGAGGAACTCGTCAACCGAGTCGGACGCCATTTCGGGATCGATCTGATCAGGAGTGCTCGCCGCCGCGGCACTCTGGATGTCCCAACGGTGCACTGCCGTTTCCTGCACCTGGTGGCGCCGGATGAAACCGACGTTGTGGTCCGATGCGTCGAGCGCCCAAGTCCAAACTGGTACGTCATCGGGTGTCGATTCGAAGATCTGGAGTATCCGATCGAGCTGCGATCGACCCCATGAGACGAGGTCCTCGAAAGTTTGCGGCCGCGCTGGCTTTCCATGCTCGACCTGTCCGGGATCCGTCGCACGCATTTCGATGTCGGTGGCCCAGAACCAGTGCACCTCACCGAGGTGCCAGACGAGATCGGTAATCCGCCAATCGGGACAGCACGGCACCCCAAAGGTCGGGTCGGCCGCGAGCGCTGTCGCGTAGAACAGGTCACCGTCCTGATGAATCGACGAGACGTAATCCATCTACCAGGTTTACCGCAGCCGTCGAGGCGCTCGCGCTTGGTTGAGCGGCACGATCAGGCGAGATCACCGAATGTCGTTGTGTTGGTTATGACGCAGACGACCTTCAGCTACCGCTTAAGAGAAGCTCATCTCGCGGATGATCCGCGCCGTTTTGTCTGTGTAACGAGGAGGAATCCCGAAAACGGTTCCGCGGGTGGACGATGCTTCAAAAGGGGCTGACATGAAACGAGGATTCGACGAAACCCCACGTGGCGACCGACGTGACGATGGATTTATCGGCCTCGTCGGGCTTCTCATGACCCTCCTCATTTTGGGCGCTCTCGTTGCGATCTCCTTGACCGTTTTCGGCTCCGGGTCGACTGGACCCAGCCCGACCAATCCGCTCCCCGCATCGGGAAAACCGAGCGGGTCCCAAATTCGTCGATTGGCGCTACGGCCGTTGAATCATGCACTGAAGACGCCAAGATCGTGGGGACCGCGCTCGCCGCATACTCGGCGGTGAACAACGGTCAATATCCGCCGACCCTCACCGCGCTCGCCGACTCCGCGAACGGTGGGCCATACCTCCACACGGTTCCGGCTTCGCCGTATTACGCGATCACGACCGACGGCAAAGGCGATGTCCTGATCGCCCTCGCGAAAGGCGAAGAGGGTTCAGACGGCGCATACGCGGCGACTGCGGATACGAACGCTGAGAATTACGACACCTTCGTCTTTGGCTCCGGACCGTTGAACGGCGACAACATTTGCGCAGGCGCGAGACCCAACTGACCCCCAGGCGAGCGGACTCTGGGCGGGCCGCTCGCGGCGTCTGCGCTCGCCGCTAGAACCAGCTCTGCACGGTCGCCGCTGCACAGGTCTACCGGACACTTCCAGTTGAGAGTTCGCGGCAGCGGGCGACACTGCGACGACAACTAGGTGGTCGACGCAAACTGCTCGGGCCGCGGCGCGTGATACGCGCCGTCTCCACCCAGTTCGGTCACAGTTCGTTTGCCTACTGTGAATACGCGCAGCCAATAAACCAATAAAGAGGCCATCGCCGATGCCCAAGGGAACCCCAAGCGCTCGTCGCTGGCGACCGGGTGCGCATCGCGAGGACACGCCTCGGATCGGAGCGATCGCTGCCGCGCTCGTCGGTGTCGGCTTGCTGGCGGTGGCATGCGGTGGCTCGCCGGGCAATCACGTCGCGCAGCTCGGCTCCACCACCACAACGCAGCGCGGCACCAGCCCGATCGCAACTGGCAAGTACGCCGCGGCGCTCGCCTACTCCGGCTGCATGCGCTCGCACGGGGTGCCCAACTTCCCCGACCCGAAACAGGTCGGTGGTGGCGGAATCCAGATCTCCGGCGCCCAGTCCGGGATGGACCCGAACTCCCCCGCGTTCAAGTCCGCTCAACAGGCCTGCAGGCACCTACTGCCTGGCGGCGGCCAGCCGACCCAGGCCGCGCAGCAGCAGGAACTCGCCAAGATGCTCCACATCTCGCAGTGCATGCGGGCGCACGGCATCTCGGGCTTCCCCGATCCGACGCTTTCTCCCCCGTCTGACAGGGCCGGCCACAGTGAGATCATGAGCAACGACGGCGTATGGCTGGCGATCCCCAACTCGATCGACACGCAATCGCCGGCCTTCGAACACGCAGCGGCCGCCTGCAACTTCGGGCAGTCCTAATAGATCCCTATCGCAGAAACGATTCGGCTCTCTCGCTCGGCGTCCAATCGGTTCTCATCCGAGAGCCCGTTGACGGTTCTCGCGCGACGGGCGGTTGCGGACGCGCACCCGGACGACGAAAGTCCCATCTAGTCGCCCCACTGGATCAGGACGCCGTCTCGGCGCATCGTAAAGGTGAAGCCAAAGATGGAGCACGCGATTGCTCCGGCAGTGAGTGCCCAGGAAATTCCTGTTCGTTCGAGAACAAACGTTGGGAGAGAGGAGGTCAAAAGTACCCAAAGCACAAGACCGGCGTTTGTCATGAGGACGGCTGCCCACAGCAGTGACACTCGAACGAAGAATTGTTGCACGCGGGGTCGAGCGAGCAGTTCCGGATCGAGTGGACAAAAATCATGGGCGAACCGTTGAGTAAATGGTCGACGCATGACGGCCGATCCGACGAGCACCAAAGACACAAGAACCCCCCACGCCATCGGCTGGATGAAGTACAGCAGTGCGCTGTGCGTAATGAACGCGATAACGGTTCGGACCGTCAAAAGCGCGACGTCGAGGATCAACAAGGTAGAGATTCGATCCCCCCTCTTGATCCTGCGAGCCAGTGCGAGGGTGGACCATCCGAGAGCTGCTAGCAGTGCCGCACGAAAGCCTGCGGCGATCAGCGCAACGTAGAAGGTGATGACGGGAGCAATAACTGCCTCGAAGACCACCGGCATCGCGTGGCGAAACGCAGCGCGCGGCGAGGGCATGTGGAGAATAGGAGCCTTCCCGTCCGATGGAGATAGGCGCACCGTCGGTAGCCCCGGACGCGCTCGGGACAGCGGGCTGTTTGCTTGGTCGGAGATCGATATTGCCAAAGGTGCGACCTTCCATCGTCATACATCTTGACGACTTGGGGCCGCCCGAAGTTGAGTGGACTGAGGATAACGGTTGTTCTCGGAGGGCTCCGAGATGCGCTAGCCAATCTCGACTATCTCACGTCCCTCGACCACAGGGTGCACGTCCTTTGATCGGCGGGACGCGTCAGGATTTCGTACTGCCATGCCGGTTGGCTCCCCCCTTTTTGACGGTCGAATGCGGGACCATTCGCGCCATCTGATGCTGAACAGGGAAGCATTGGGAAAAAGATGAGGTGGATCGTCCAGGACGTGCCCACATTGAGCCCACTGAACACAAGTGCGAGCGGCCGATGATTGCGGGACCCAGGGCGGCGAGCTCTCCTTTAAAGATCCCGAAGCTTCGTCAAGGTTTCCGAGCGGGTTTTGCATTTGACCGTCTTGCGACGTGGATTCCCGTTTCGTTGTACCCGATAGACACTGCCTTCGCGGCGATCGCACCTTCCCGTCTGCCCGCCGCGCCCATGCGCGCTGGTATGTCGCTGCGGACTCGGCACGAAAGCGAAGGCCGAAGCGGTTAGCCCACCCTTGTCCGCCCGTCCATCATCGTGCAATGCCGCTTTGGTGGTCGGGCTCAGTATTGATATTGGGCGACGTTGACGGCGGAGGTGACGTGCAGGGCGTAGCAGGTACCCGACGGCTGGTGGAAAGAAAATCCGCCGCCCTCGATTGAAGCGACCCCGGCTATGGCGACGATGCCGATCCGGTTCTTCGACGTATCGACCCAAAAGCAGGACGGCGGCGATTTGTCCGAGCTGCGAAGCGTCATCTGCGAGTGCTCGATCAGCCAGACGAGCGCCGACTGCCCCACCCAGTCCTTGTACAGCCCCTGCACCTGGACCAGGTTCGGATACCACCAGCCGTTGAAGCCATAGAGCCCACTGAGCGGAACTCGCGCGACCTCGCTGAGATATTCCGCCCAGGACTGCGTCAGCGGGCTGATGGTCCACGCGTAGCCGGTGCGCGTGTCGAGAAACACTCCGGAATTCAGGTCCGGCTTCAATTTCGCGTTCTCCTGCGCTTGCCACGTCGTCTCGTTCGCGACTGCTTGCGCGATCGTCGCGCCGTTTTCACCGATCGCGTGCCAGTACTCCACGACGAGGTCGAGGAGCGAAATCTCCTCGTCCTGGTACCAGGCGACGAGATCGCGAACGCCTTTCGTCTGCCGGGGGACGATGAACGGCGCGGTCTTCGAAATGATCGCCTTGCCGCAGGCGGTGATCAGGCCCTGGCCGCCGCCGAGGCCGACCAACAGATTGTGGAGGACAAGTGGCTTGCCGAGCAGATGGTCGCGGATGTAGTTCTTCAGCTCCTCGGCCCGCACCTCGCGCAGCGGCCTCCCGTTCGTTGCGACGGCGTCGCGTGGCGTGCTGGCGAGCGTCTGCAACATCATCGCCCCAGTCTCGGTGTCCGAGATGATCACCGAGGC
Source organism: Acidimicrobiales bacterium (assembly GCA_049696635.1). Lineage (GTDB taxonomy): Bacteria > Actinomycetota > Acidimicrobiia > Acidimicrobiales > Bog-793 > CAVRXQ01. The sequence continues at coordinate 25,115 of JBAVUF010000089.1, forward strand.
GTCCTTGGAGTAGCTGTCGCAATTGCCCTGTTGCACTTCCTGTGCGACCTGTGAGAGCTGTGCCTGCAAGGCGGTGATCTGCGCTGAGATCTGCGCAAGCTGTTGTTGGATCTGCGCAAGGGCAATGCTCGTGCTGTCGCCGAACCCGAATGCCTGCATCACCCATCCCATCGATTGGCCGCCCACGTATTGCAGCGCGCCCTCGGCGAGGGATTTGAGTATGAACGTCGCGGCTGGCCCGAGCGTCGGGGTGGGGAGGAGCAACTCCGGGCGCAGGCGGGTTTGTGGCGCGCGCGACTGCGATGCTG
>JBAVUF010000090.1:0-3688 GCA_049696635.1 Acidimicrobiales bacterium
ACTCACCCAGTGTGACGAATCGGGACGACTTACCCGAGGTTGATAGCCGCACAAGCCCGACTCGTGCCACCACGAGTTTCCGCCGCTGTGATCACCATGCCGCCGCCTGCCGGAGCCGCGTCCGATACGGCGCTCCTGGACGTGGGGGCGCGAGCCACCCATACCGACGGATCGAAGTCGCGTCCCATAATGCGCGCTGAGATTCGCTCGGCGGATTCAAGCAGTCTGCGCAATTTCTCGGTGAGTCAACCATCGTTGGAAGAACTCACTGAGGAGGGTGTTGATGCCAAGGCGACGATCACCGAAGTTGGAGCATGACGTTCGGCTGCTCGGGGCAAAGGGGTACTCCACTCGTCAAATTGCCCGAATGATCGAGTGTTCGAAGAGCTCTGCGGCGAGGATCTTGGTGCGCGAGCCGCTTCCGATCGATAGCCATGGGTGGACGCCGGCACCGGGTCGCCTGTCGATGCGAGAGCGTGAGGAGATCCGCGCTGGCATCGAGCGCAAGGAGACGTTCACCTCGATCGCCCGTGCACTCGGGAAGTCGGTGTCCTCTCTGTCAAGAGAGGTTTCGTCGAACGGGGGGCGGACACGCTATGAGGCCTGGCGGGCGCACGAGCGTGCCTATGAAAGGGCCCGTCGCCCGAAGCCGACCAGGCTGAGCCACAAACCACTGGCGGCCAAGGTGATCGAATACCTCGAACAGTGGTGGTCTCCTGAAGAAATCGCCAGCTGCTTGCGCAAAGAGTTCCCGAACGATCCGATGATGCGGGTGAGCCACGAGACGATCTACAAGACGCTCTATGTCCAAGGACGCGGTGAGCTGCGCCGTGAGCTGCACCGCTGCTTGAGATCAGGACGAGCCCAGCGCCGGCCACGTGGTCGCATGCAGCGACAAGGGCAGATCCCGAACATGGTGATGATCTCCGAGCGCCCGGCCGAGGTTGAAGATCGTGCTGTCCCCGGCCACTGGGAGGGCGACCTCATCATCGGCAAGAACGGCCGCTCTCAGGTCGGGACCCTCGTCGAGCGCTCGACGCGCTTCGTGTTGTTGTTGCATCTTCCCGACGGCCGGGAGGTGGAGAAGGTCGACGCCGCCATGCGCAAGGCGATCATCGCTCTCCCCGACGCGCTGCGTCGCTCGATCACCTGGGATCAGGGAAAGGAGATGGCGAAACACCGATCATTCACCGTCGACACCGGCATAAAGATCTACTTCTGTGATCCGCACAGCCCTTGGCAAAGAGGATCGAACGAGAACACCAACGGATTGCTCCGTCAATACATGCCGAAGGGAACAGACCTCTCGGTGCACAGTGCAAAAGACCTCGAGCGCTTCGCCGCCAGTCTCAACAACCGCCCGCGCAAGACACTCGGATATATGAAACCATCAGAAAGGCTCGCCGAGTTTCTTGCACTCACCGGTTGAATCCGCCCTCGAGGGTGCCCACAAACGCCGGCACTCGGACGGGGGCGCTCGGAGGGAGGGCGTCGGTCGAATGCCGGGTCATAGGCTGTATTTGTGCACCGAATCCTGATGCGCACGATCGTCTTCGATTTCCCTTCGGATGTACACGAAGCCGCGCGTGACTTCTGGCAGGTCGCGCTCCTCGCTGATATTCGCCGGGGGACCAAGTACCCCGAATATCACGTGCTGCAGCATCCCGCAGCACTTGGCTCCGTGATGGTGCAGCACTTGCAGGAAGGAACCAGCCACATCCACGTCGATATTGAGACCGACGACCTTGAAGCCGAGATTTCACGGCTCGTCGAGGCTGGAGCAGAGATCGTGCAGCGGCACGAGCAGTGGACGGTCTTGCGCGACCCGGGCGGACTGTTGTTCTGTGTAGTACCGGCTGGCTCTCCGGACTTCGAAGAACTCGCCCGTACCACAAGCTGAGAGTTCGCCGGACATCAAGTACTCGAGACATCCCAAAATGCTCGGCTGAACCATCGCGCCAGGTGCCCCGAATCGCCTGTGCCCTCAGTTGAGGGCACACCGGGTCAGGGCTAGAGATTCGGCTCGACCCGCTCGACCGTGCCGACTCGGTCGATGGAACGGTCGAAGGAAACGATGCGGTTCACGCCCGTACTTTCGGCGCACGCGACGAGATATGCCTCTGCGAAGTCGATTCGCTCAAGCTCGTACACCTCGATCGCGCGGAGCAAGAGTGCTGGGTCGACGGTTACTGCCGCCGAGGCGCTGATGAGTGACCGCATCGATTCAGCTATCTGACTTCGTGGAGCGTCGTAAAACGACTCGAGCACGTAGACGGTTTCTGCGACGATGAGATCGGGCAAGAGCCACTCCTCTTCATTCTCAAGCCACCTCGTCGCGCGAACCGCCATCTTTGGAGGATCACCTGTCAGGTGACGAACGAGGATGTTGGTGTCGACGAACGCGCTCAACGGCGTCGAGCCGATCGAGCGGTCCGTGTCGTTCGCAGCACTTCATCCCACGCGACATTTCGCTTCGTAGCGGGTACCGATACCGACCCGGCAAGTTCAAGGAAGTCCGACGTCCGGGCCAGCACTGCTCGATGCCCCTCGACGTGAAAGATCACTTGATCGCCGGTCTCGATGCCGAGAGCCTCTCGGACCACCTTTGGGACGGTGATCTGACCCTTGGAGGTAATGCGGGCAGCAGCGTCCATGTCAATCTCCTTACTCTTCGCCCTAAGTAAGGATAACAAAGGGGTGTACCAGTGCCCCAGAACATTCACTCCCAGCCGCAGGAAGAGTGACCCGAAACGCCGGGTCGTGGGCGCGCAACAGGTCTCTTGGACACGACCACGTCAGTTGGATCGAGCGCCGAATCGGCGTTTCGCTGTTGCGAAGCGCGCGCCGGGTTCCCTTGTGTCCAACACGCGCGCTCGAGTCGGGGCATTCGTTCAGCTGATGCCCTGGCGTCGTTGCCCTGCTTTGGATTATGGGACGAATTACGGGATGCAACGAGGAGATTCGTACAAATGTCGAGGCGGCGACCGGAATCGAACCGGTGTGGAGGGCTTTGCAGAGCGTTAGGAAGCGTCCAGGCCATCGTCTGGGTCCATCGAGACCGCTCTCATCAGCCAATGTGTCCGGACAGTCCACGCTGTCCCGTTCAATTGCGCCTGGATTATGGGACAAATTATGGGACGTCGTAAGGAGCCGAAGGCGCGCTACCTCGAGCGGTCGCAAGGAGCGATCCGAGAAGTGTGTTGTTTGGTGCGGCGTTCTGTCGCGCCTGCCCCAGTACGAATCCTCTTTGTGTCAAGGGGTCGCTCTTCCTAGATTCTGGGCGCGTCGGACCGAGCCATCGTCGAAGGACGCGGCTGCGTAGGCTTCGGTTGGGTTCGGGAGTGACTTAGCCAAAGAGCCGGTGTTCAGGGATGCAAAGCCGACCGCGCTGGCTATCGAGTCGCTCCCTAGTGTCCTCCCGGACCCACTATCTCCTCGAGCGCTTCGCGTCGGCGAGCAGTCGTCGGTAGGCAACATTGCTGACGTGGCGCTTCAGAGCTCGAGGCGCCTCGCGCTTTGTCTTTCCCTTGGCGACGCGCCGATCGAAGTAGGAGCGGCCTTCGGAGTTGACCTGACGGAGCTGACAGACCGCCGCCAAATGAATGGCGTGGTTCAAATTGCGGTTGCCGCGTCGAGAGACGCGGTGGACGACCCGGCCACCAGAAGAGAACTCGACCGGGGCCGTCCC
>JBAVUF010000091.1:0-9516 GCA_049696635.1 Acidimicrobiales bacterium
GGCCGGTCCCGCGCCATCGCTCGTCACCTTCCGTTCTCGAGACGTCGCCGCGCCGATGCCGCCTGCGCCGCCGCCCGACGGCTCCTTGCGCCTCTTGATCAAGCGGGCGCTGTTCGATCGCGGCACGCTGTCAGAGGCGAGTCCGTCGTTCACCCGACTTGTCGGACCGCCGGTACTCGCCGTTCATCCCGACACGCTCGCTGAGATCGGTGTCGAGTCGGGTAGCGAGGTCCTCGTGCGATCAGAAGCCGGGGTGATCACGGTTCCGATCGCGCACGACTCGTCCCTTTCGCGTCATATCGGCGCCATCACCGCGAACCTCGAGGTTCCCGGCGAACCGCTCGAGCGCTCACTCGTCGACGCGCGGCTCGAAACGAACGACATCCGAGTCGAGCGGATCTGATGGGCGACCCGCTCTTCAGCCACGGATTCGGTCTCGCCGTCTTCCTCATCGTCTTGGTGAAGGTCGTCGTCGCGTTCGGGTTCCTGCTCGTCTCGGTGCTGTTGATGATCTGGTTCGAGCGGAAGGTCATCTCCGACATGCAAAACCGCATCGGACCGAACCGCGCCGGCAAATTCGGGCTTCTGCAGACCCTCGCCGACGGCACGAAGCTGTTTTTCAAGGAGGACCTGCTGCCCGAGCGTGCCGACCGCTTCGTGTTCCGCCTCGCGCCGCTCCTCTCGGTCGTCCCGGCGTTTCTGATCTTCGCGATCGTCCCCGTCGGCGGGGTCGTGACGATCGCGCACCACACGGTGGAGCTCCAGGTCGCCGACCCGCCGATGGGGATCCTGTACCTGCTCGCCCTGTCGTCGATGGCGGTGTACGGAGTGATGCTCGCCGGCTGGTCGTCGGGATCGAAGTACCCGTTGCTCGGTTCGATCCGTGCCTCCGCGCAGATGATCTCGTACGAGGCCGCCCTCGGGCTCACGATCGTCACGGTCGTGCTCGAAGCGCACGGGCTCTCGACGCGGGCGATCGTCCAGTCCCAGGCCGCGCATTTTTGGAACTGGAACGTCATCCGCCTCGTCTTCGTGCCGTTCTTCGTCTTTTTCATCGCCAGTACCGCCGAGCTCAATCGGCCACCTTTCGACCTCGCCGAAGGCGAGTCCGAGCTCGGTGGCGGCTACCACACCGAGTACTCGTCGCTGCGATTCGCGCTGTTCTTCCTCGCCGAGTTCATGAACACCGTGACGTGGTCCGCCGTCATGGTCACGTTGTTCTTCGGCGGCCCGGACGGCCCGGGCTTCCACGTCGTGCGGTGGCTCTGGCCGATCCTTTGGTTCTTGGGCAAGACCGTCATCTTTTTGTACGCGCAGGTCTGGATCCGCGCCGCGCTGCCGCGCCTCCGGTACGACCAGTTGATGGACCTCGGCTGGAAGTGGCTGATCCCGATCTCGCTCGCCTGGCTTTTGATCGTGTCCGGAGCGCTCATCTCTGCCGGGTGGGCGTTCTCGATCGCAGGCGCGGCCGTCGTCGTCGCCGCGGGGTTGGCGAGGGCGCGCTACGTCTCGCGCAAACGACGCGAAGAGCTCTCCGAACAACCGCTGACTCCGCTGACTCCGTTCGGCGTGAGCCCGGCGGGAGAGGACTGAGATGGGGCTTTCTCGCGCGTTCCCGTTCCTCGGCGGCTTCAAGGTCGCGCTGAAGCAGGTCCTCGAGCCGCGGATCACCGTCGAGTATCCGAAGGTGAAGCGCCCGAAGCCGCCGCGCCTGCACGGGCGTCACGTCCTCAACCGCTACGAGGACGGAATGGAAAAGTGCATCGGCTGCGAGCTGTGCGCGGCGGTCTGTCCCGCCGACTGCATCTACGTGCGCGGGGCGGGAAACCCGCTCGACGCGCCCGTCTCGCCAGGCGAGCGCTACGGCTACGTGTACGAGATCAACTATCTCCGGTGCATTCACTGCGATCTCTGCGTTGAGGCCTGTCCGACGGAGGCGATCACCGAGTCGAAGCTCTTCGAGTTCTCCTTCACGAACCGCGCTGACGCGATCTACACGCGCGACGAGCTCTTGGTCGACGACGACGGCCGTCCGAAGCAACTCCCGTGGGAGGACTGGCGAGAGGGCGAGGACGAGCACACCTCGGCGTGGATGCGGGCGACTTCGCCATCGGGTGCGGCGGCGTACGAGGGCATCGTCGAGTGGTCCGGGGAGCTCGGCTACGGCGTGCGGGCGCCGGAGGCCGGGCAGCACGGGGTGCGCGACGACGAGGCGACCGGCAACATCGAGATCCGCGAGACCCAGGCGAAGAAGATCCCCCGACGATTCGGCGGCGACGTCTTCTGATGCCGGTCATCCTCGCGACGCCGACGATTCCTGACCTCGCGACCTTCATCGTCGCGGCGGTGATCGTGATCGCGGGCGCGCTCGGTGTCGTCTTCGCGAAAAACCCGATCCACGCCGCGCTGAGCCTCGTCGCGACGCTGTTCGGCGTCGCCGTGTTGTTCGTCGAGGAGAACGCGCAGTTCCTCGCCGCGGTGCAGGTGATCGTGTACGCCGGCGCGATCGTCGTTCTCTTCCTCTTCGTCGTGATGTTGCTCGGCATCGACCGTCGCGAGCGGGTCCTCGCGGATCAGTTCCGCGGCCAGCACTGGATCGCCGGCGGGCTTGGCGCGCTGATCCTCGCCGAGGTCTTGTTGCTCGGAACGGGACACTGGGTGACGGGCGCCCACTCGACGACGGCGAAATTGAATCAACCGGCCTCGAACGTCGCGCAGCTCGGAAGGGCGATCTTCACGACGTATCTCCTGCCATTCGAGATCACCTCGGCACTTTTGGTCGTCGCCGTGATCGCAGCGGTCGTGTTGGCGCGCCGCGGCGATGAACCGGCCGGGGACTCCGAGATCGAGATTGACGATGTCGCAGAGGATGACAAGGTCGGTCAACCGTGAGCATCGACGCGTCGTGGTACCTCACGCTCGCCGCCGTGCTCTTCACGATCGGCGCCATCGGGTTATTGGTGCGGCGCAACGTGCTCGTGATGTTCATGTGTGTCGAGCTGATGCTGAATGCGGCGAACCTCACGTTCATCACGTTCGCCCGAGAACTGAACGACATCGGTGGGCAGGTCGCGGTGTTCTTCGTCCTCGTGGTGGCCGCCGCGGAGGTCGTCGTCGGGCTCGGGATCATCGTCGCCATCTTCCGTCGGCGCTCGAACGCGACCGCGGACGACCCGCACGTGTTGAAGGGCTGATCCTTTGCTGCACGCCTCCTACCTGATTCCGCTCTTCCCGCTGGCAGGTTTCGCGCTGTTGACGTTCGCCGGACGCCGGATCGGCAAGCCGCTCGCGGGTTGGATCGCGACCTCGGCCGTGGCCGCCTCGTTCGTCGTCTCCGTCGGCGTCCTAGTCGAGCTTTTCCGCAGAGCGCCGACGTCGCGCCGATTCAGCGAGAACTGGTTCACCTGGTTCAGCGTCGACCGGCTCCACGTCACAGCCGGTGTGCTGATCGACCCCTTGTCGGTGACGATGATCCTGTTCGTCACCGGGGTGAGCACGATCATCCACCTCTACGCGATCGGTTACATGGATCACGACGAGGACTTCGCGAAGTTCTTCGCCTACTTCAACCTCTTCGTCTTCTCGATGCTGATGCTCGTGCTGGCGAACAACTTTCTCCTGACCTTCCTCGGCTGGGAGGGCGTCGGCGTCTGCTCGTATTTCCTCATCGCGTTCTGGTACTCGCGCCCGACCGCGGCGAGCGCCGGTAAGAAGGCGATGATCTATAACCGCATCGGCGATGCCGGTTTCCTCATCGCCATCTTCTTGATCTTCGAGCGCACCGGCAGCCTCGACTACGGCGTCGTCTTTTCGAAGCTGCACACGATCTCGACCGCGGATCTCACCGCGATCGCGCTGTTGCTGTTCTTGGGGGCCGTCGGAAAATCTGCACAGATCCCGCTTTTCCCGTGGCTCGCCGATGCGATGGAGGGTCCCACACCAGTCTCGGCGCTCATTCACGCCGCGACGATGGTGACGGCCGGCGTCTATTTGATGTGCCGGATCAACCCGATCCTCCACGCGGTACCCGACGCGGCGCACGTCGTGGCGTGGGTCGGCGCGGCGACGGCGTTCGTCGCGGCGATGGCGGCCTGCGCGCAGCAGGACATCAAAAAGGTGCTCGCCTACTCGACGGTCTCCCAGCTCGGTTACATGTTCTTGGCCGCCGGCTCCGGGGCATACGTCGCCGCGATCTTCCTCATGCTCACGCACGCCTTCTACAAGGCGCTCCTCTTCTTGGGTGCTGGTTCGGTCATTCACTCCCTCGACGACGAACAGGACCTGAAAAAGATGGGCGCCTTGCGGATCGTCATGCCGCTCACCGCGGCGACGTTCTTCGTGGCGTGGTTCGCCATCGCCGGCGTACCGCCGTTCAGCGGCTTTTGGTCGAAGAGCCAGGTACTCGAGAGCGCCTGGGCCGTGTCGCCAGCCCTGTGGGTGATTGGCGCGGTGACCGCGGTGCTCACCGCCTACTACATCGGGCGTGAGTTCATGCTCGTCTTCCAGGGCGAGCGCCGCTGGTCCGAGGCACGTCCCGGGGGACACGAGGTGAAGGACCCGGGTTGGGTGATGCTCGGCCCGCTCGTCGTCCTCGCCTTCTTCTCGTTCTTCGCGCTGTTCATCAACCTGCCGTTCCATCCGACCTGGCCGTTTCTCGAGCGCTGGCTCCATCCCGTCGTCGGCGCGTCGCTCGCTTCTCCGCTCTACTCGCCAGGAGCGCTGTGGGGATTCGGCGTCGCCGATGCCGTCTTCGCGATCGTCGGCGTCGGGCTTTCGTGGCAACTGTGGAAGGCCGTCTCCTCGCGGCCCGCCCTCGAACCGCGGTTTTTGTTGATGGCGTGGTTCGTCGACTGGAGTTACGACCACTTCATCGCCCGGCCGTCGCGGGTCCTCGCCGAGTTCACTGGCGCGGTCGTCGAACGCCGGGTGATCGACGGCGCCGTCGAAGGGATCGGTCGGGTCACCCGCAGAGCCGGTGACCGGGTGCGCCGGGTCCAGACCGGCTACGTGCGGACATACGCCCTCGCCGTCGCGGTCGGCGTCGTCGTGCTCGCCGCCTACCTCGCGACGCGGGCGGGGAGTTAGCCGTGTCCGGACAAGACGCCTTCCCGTATCTCACGACGCTCGTTCTGCTGCCGGCGGGCGCGGCGTTGCTCACGATGTTCATCCCGCGGCGCGCCCAAGGCGCGATGCGGATGATCGGCGTCGCCGCCTCGCTCGGCGTTCTCGGCATCGCTGCGGCGGTGCTGGCCCTTTTCAGGACCCACGACGGCGGTTACCAGATGGTCAGTACTCACCCGTGGATCGCTTCGCTCGGGATCTCGTGGAACGTTGGCATCGACGGGATCTCACTCTTCCTCGTGTTGTTGACCGCTTTCTTGTTCGTCGTCGCGCTCGTCGGGGCGAACGAGGCACGGGACCAGAAGGCCTTCACAACCTGGGTGCTCGTACTCGAATCCGCCTGTCTCGGTTCGTTCCTTTCGGTCGACCTGCTCTTGTTCTTTCTGTTCTTCGAGTTGACGCTCGTGCCCGTCTATTTCCTGATCGGCGGTTGGGGACTCGAGAACCGCGCGCACGCCGCGTTGAAGTTCTTCATCTACACGTTCGCCGGCTCCGCCGTGATGCTCGTCGGCATCCTGTCCCTCGTCTCGATCCATGCGGGCCAGACCGGGGTCACGACCTTCGACGTCCGCCAGCTCGCGAACACCCACGTTTCGGGTACCGCCGGTGTGCTGTTATCGCTCTCGTTCCTCGCCGCGTTCGCGGTGAAGGCGCCGATCTTCCCGTTCCACACGTGGTCGCCGGACGCGTACCGCGAGGCGCCCGTCGCGGGATCGGTGCTGCTCGCCGGGATCATGGCGAAGATCGGAACCTACGGAATCATCCGGTTCAACCTCGGGCTGTTCCCGCACGCGACGATCGTTCTCGCACCGGTGTTCTTGTCCCTCGGTGTCGCCGGGATCCTCTACGGTGCGATCGTCGCCGCGGTGCAGCGCGACCTGAAGCGCGTCGCCGCGTTCAGTTCGCTGTCGGGCATCGGCTTCATCGTCGTCGGGGCGTTCGCGCTCTCGGGCGAGTCGGTGTCGGGCGCCGTGCTGCAGATGGTGAACCACGGGATCCTCATCGCGGCGCTCTTCCTAGTCGTCGCGATGATCTCGCGCCGCGGCGGCACCCTTTCGGTCGAAGGCTTGGGTGGCCTGCAGCACAAGGCGCCGAAGCTCGCCGCGGTGTTCGTCGTCGTCGTCCTCGCGACGATCGGCGTGCCGGGTCTCAACGGATTCATCGGCGAGTTCTTGATCCTGTCCGGCACTTTCCTGGTCCACCGCTGGTGGGCGATCGTCGCCGTCGTCGGTGTGATCCTCGCCGCGGTCTACTTCTTGTGGGTGTACCAGCAGCTGTTCCACGGCCCAGAAGGCACCGTCGCGAGACGCCCGTTCGCCGAGATCAGCTGGCGTGAGGCGGTGGTCGTCGCGCCGTTCATCGGGCTGATCGTCTTTTTGGGCGTGTGGCCGAAGCCGGTCCTCGACCGGATCACGCCGTCGGTCGATCGTCTGGTCAACCACGTCGAGGTCGTCGGCCACCAGCGCGTGCCGGAGAACGCGCGCCCCGTCCTCGCCTCGCATACAAAGGCACGCCCGTGATCGCCGTGTTCGCCTCGATCTTCGCCGCGACCCAGCTCGCGCTGCCGCGCATCGATTACACAGCGATCCTTCCTGAGCTGTTCCTGCTCGGCGGGGCGCTCGTTTTGATCACCATGTCGGCACTGTTCACCCGCCAGCCGCCGACGTCCGCCTACGCGACGGTGTCGATCGGTGCCGGTGTCGGCGCGCTCACGACCTCGTTGGTCCTTTGGCACGACGTCACGTCGAGCGGTCCGTTCACAACGATCGCCAGGTCGGTGGACGTCGACGGGTTCGCCGTCTTCTTCCTCGTCTTGGTGTCGTCCGTCCTGATTGTCGCGACGATCCTCGGGCAGGGCTACCTCGCGCGCGAACGGATTGCCGGCTGCGAGTACTACGCGCTCGCGCTCATATCGGGATCCGGGGCGATGCTGATGGCGAGCGCAAACGACCTCATCCTGATCTTCTTGTCGCTCGAGGTTCTCTCGATCCCGCTCTACGTGATGGCGGGCTTCGATCGTCGGCGTGCCTCGTCGCAGGAGGCGGCGATCAAGTACTTCGTCCTCGGCGCGTTCTCCTCGGCGATCTTCGTCTACGGCGTCGCCCTCGTCTACGGCGCGACCGGCTCGACGAACCTGCCGGAGATCGGCGCCTTCCTCGCGCACAACGTCATCACCTCGAACGGTGTCCTGCTCGCTGGAATCGGACTGTTGCTCGTCGGCTTCGGATTCAAGGTCGCGGCGGTGCCGTTCCACATGTGGACTCCGGACGTCTACCAGGGGGCACCGACACCGGCGACCGGTTTCATGTCCGCCGTGGCGAAAGCAGGCGGGTTCGCGGCGTTGCTGCGGGTGTTCGTCTCGACGTTCCCGACTTTGCGTAGCGACTGGCAGCCCGTCGTCTGGGTGCTCGCCGTGCTCACCTTGGTCGTCGGTGCCTTGGCGGCGCTCGTTCAGCGCGACGTGAAGCGGATCCTCGCCTACTCGTCGATCAACCACGCCGGTTTCGTGCTGTTGGGACTACAGGCGGCAACGGCGAAGGGCGTTGCCGCGGCGATCTACTACGTCTTCACCTACGCCTTCGTCACCCTCGGGGCCTTCGCCGTGGTCGAGCTCGTCGGCGGCAAAGGCGACCGAAAACACGACCTCGAGGACTACCGGGGCCTCGCCCGCAACAACCCCGTCATCGCGACGAGCTTCGCGGTGCTGCTGTTGGCCCAGGCGGGGGTGCCGTTCACGACGGGCTTTTTCGCCAAGCTGTATGTGGTCGAAGCGGCGGTCGGCGCGCACTCCTACGCCCTCGCTGTGATCGCGATGGCGACGGCGGCGATCGCGGCCTTCTTCTACCTGCGCGTCGTGCTCGTCATGTTCCTCGCCGAGCCGCAGGTCGCCTACGCGTCGGATGGAGGGGAGTCGGCGACGCGGGCGTCCGAGCCCTCGGGGCCGATCGTTCCGGTGTCACTCGTGATCGCGGTCGGAATCTTCTTGGCGCTCGGCGTGACGGTGGTCTTCGGGATCTGGCCGGCGCCCGTCGTCGACTTCGCGCGTCAGGCGACGCTGATCGTCCGCTGACTTCTGATTTGCTTCAGTCTCGGAAGTTTCCGAACTGCAGCGGGATCCCTAAGTCTTCCGCCTTCAGCTTGGCGATCACCGCCTGCAGGTCGTCGCGTTTTTTCCCTGAGATGCGCACCTGCTCGCCTTGGGTCTGCGACGAGACGCCCTTCAAGTTCAAGTCCTTCACGATCTTGTGGATCTTCCTCGCGTGATCGGCGCCGATACCCGCTTTCAGAGCGACGTGCTGTCGGACCGTTCCTTTCGCCGCCTCTTCAACCTTGCCGTAGTCGAGCGCCTTCAGCGAGACCTGGCGACGGACGAGCTTTTCTTCGAGGACCTGGGTGAGGGCGCGCAGCCGGTCCTCGGTCGGAGCGTCGAGCTCGATGTCGTCTTTGTTGAGCTCAATCGACGCGCCGGTGTTCTTGAAGTCGAAGCGCGTCACCACCTCGCGGGATGCCTGATCGACGGCGTTGCGGACCTCTTGCATGTCGAGCTCTGAGGTAACGTCAAACGTCGGCATTGCGACGCGCTCCTTTCAGACTCGCTGAGCGCCGGGATCCTCGATCCGGACGGGAATCTTGTATCGTCGGCGGCTCGCGGGTCGGTACCCAAGCGGACAACGGGAGCAGACTGTAAATCTGCCGGCTCAGCCTTCGTAGGTTCGAATCCTACCCGGCCCACCTGCAGAAATATCATCCGGCGCGCGCGCACGTTCTCGTTTCGCATCGGCTTTGACCGCGCCTTGCGCGCAGGCAGACGTTCCTCGGGCCGCGACGCGCACCCTGAGTCGACGTCGCACCGATCGTCGTCGCGTCGCAACCGAACTGTCTCGGATACGAGCATTAGGAACCGAGGTCACGGGCGACTGCATCCGCGAGGACGCGCAGGTCCGTCGAGATGGAGACCTTCGGTGCGTCGGGCGCATGAAGACGCAGGGCGTGCTCGGGCAGACGGTTGAGGTCTTCTCGCAGACGGAGGCTTGCCCCGGCGATCGAGCCAGGACGAGCGGTCCTCCTGCCGTCGCGCATCACGACGTCGAGGAGCGGCACCGTGCCCATGGGACCCGCTTCTTCGCGCCGTGCTAGGACATCGTCCGCGATCGACTCGCCGCGCCAGATTTGCTTCGCCCCTGGGAGCGAGATCTTCTCCGTCGAAAGCTTCATCGTCGGCCGGCCGTCGAAGTCGACGAGCTTGTACGCGCTGTCGAGGGATGGCGCGTCGTTCGAAACGCCAAGCGCCATGCCGATGCCCGCGGCATCGATCGGGTCGCGCGCGAGCCGAAAGCGCTCGAGGGCGAATTCGTCGATGCCGCCGCTGACAACGACGCGAACCTCGCCGAGACC
>JBAVUF010000092.1:0-1794 GCA_049696635.1 Acidimicrobiales bacterium
GCCGTGCGCTCGAAGACCCACTCGAGCACCCGGGAGTTCTCACCGAAGCCCGGCCAGAGAAAGCGCCCGTCGGCGCCCTTGCGGAACCAGTTCACGTAGAAGATCTTGGGCAGCTTCGCCTCGTCGAACCGCTCCGAAAAGCTCAGCCAATGGCCGAAGTAGTCGGCCATGTTGTACCCGCAAAAGGGCAGCATCGCGAAGGGATCGCGTCGTAGATTGCCCACTTCGCCGGCCGCCGCCGCCGTCGTCTCTGAAGCCATGATCGAGCCCAGAAACACGCCGTGGTCCCAACCGCGCGACTGGAAGACGAGGGGAATGACGCTGTCTCGCCGACCGCCTAAGAGGATCGCGTCGATCGGCACTCCGGCCGGGTCCTGCCACTCGGGCGCGATGGCGGGGTCCTGACCGGCCGGGGTCGTGAAGCGCGAGTTCGGATGGGCGGCGGGCGTGCCCAGCTCCTTAGACCAGGGTCGGCGCCGCCAGTCGGTGAGCCCTTCGGGGGGTTCGCCGAGCCCCTCCCACCACACGTCGCCGTCGGCGGTGAGGGCGGTATTGGTGAAGATGGAGTTGGCCCCGACCGAGTACATCGCGTTGGGATTGGTCACCAGGTTGGTCCCTGGCGCCACGCCGAAGAAGCCGGCCTCGGGGTTGATCGCGTAGAGGCGTCCGTCGGGTCCGGGCTTCATCCAGCAGATGTCGTCGCCCACCGTCTCGACCTTCCAGCCCGGGAGGGTCGGCACCAGCATGGCGAGGTTCGTCTTGCCGCACGCGCTCGGGAAGGCGCCGGTCACGTAGCGCGACTCACCCGACGGGTTGGTCAGCTTCAAGATCAGCATGTGCTCGGCCAGCCAGCCGTCGTCGCGAGCGAGCACCGAGGCGATGCGCAGCGCAAAGCACTTCTTGCCGAGCAGCGCGTTGCCGCCGTAACCCGAACCGTACGAAATGATCTCGCGCGTCTCGGGGAAGTGCACGATGTACTTGTTCTCGGCGTCGCAGGGCCAGGGCACGTCCGCTTCGCCCTCTTCGAGCGGCATGCCAACCGAGTGCAGGCACGGCACGAACTCGCCGAACTCGCCCAGCACGTCCAGCGCCCCGTTGCCCATGCGGGTCATAATGCGCATTGACACGGCCACGTAAGCCGAGTCGGTGATCTCGACGCCGATGTGGGAGATCTTTGAGCCGAGCGGCCCCATCGAGAAGGGCACAACGTACATGGTGCGGCCCCGCATTGAGCCATGAAAGAGCGTGGTGAGCGTCTCGCGCATTTCCTGCGGTTCGCGCCAGTTGTTGGTCGGCCCCGCGTCGATCTCGTGGGTCGAGCAGACGAACGTGCGGTCTTCCACGCGCGCCACGTCGCCCGGATCGGAGACTGCGTAGTAGCTGTTTGGCCGCTTGGCCTGCGAGAGCTTGGTGAAGGTTCCGTTGTCCACGAGCAACTGGCACAGCCGGTCGTACTCTTCGGCCGATCCGTCACACCAGTGGATACGATCGGGAGTTGTGAGCTGCGCCACCTCCGTGACCCATTCGATCAACTTCTTGTTCTTGGTTGGGTACGTCACGGCATCCTCATTCGCAGTCCGCACGCCGCCTCGTTACGGCGCGGTACCAGAACCATCGCCATGAGCGCTCCAACCGACCCAACCAGAGAACGGAGCCAACACGAAGATGACGTATTGGAGCGTATAGCCAAAATAGTGTCCCGGGATCCGGTGCCCGAGGGCGAGCGCCACGTGGGCGACGACGCCGCAGTATTGGCGCCCTTCGTCGGCGAGGCAATTATTAGCACGGACGTCT
>JBAVUF010000093.1:0-1938 GCA_049696635.1 Acidimicrobiales bacterium
CCGCTCGTGGCCACGGCCGCGTGCCGCGTGCCGCGGTGCACGCGCTCACCGAGGAGCTCGTCGACGCGATCCAAAAAGCGAGCGACGAGGCTCGGGACAAGCGCCGCGGTAGGGTCTCGGCCCGTTCGCCGAACTGAGTAAAGGAGCGAATCGTGCGCATCGTCGTCACCGGGGGATCGGGCTTCGTCGGCCGCCACGTCGTGCGGCGACTCGCTGGGCGCGGTGACGACGTCGTCGTCGCCGACAAGAACCCCTTTCCTGACCGGGCGGTCCCTTTTGTCGAAGGCGACCTGCGCGAGGAAAAGATCGTCGACGCGGCGATCGAAGAGGGAACCGACGCCGTCGTCCACCTGGCGGCGATCACGTCGGTGCTTTTGTCGGCGAAGGACCCGCATGCTGTCTTCGAGACGAACGTCGGCGCGACCGAGCTCGTCCTCGAGCGCTGCCGCACCCTCGGCGTCGAGCGCCTCGTCTTCGCCTCGACGAACGCCGTCGCCGGCGTGGTTTCCGGCACGATCGACGAGTCCGTTTTGCCCCGACCGCTCACGCCCTACGGGGCGACGAAGGCGGCCGCCGAGATGCTGTTCTCCGCCTACGCGGCGAGCTACCAGATGAAGCCCGTCTCTCTGCGCTTCACGAACATCTACGGCGAGGGCATGCAGTCAAAAGACAGCGTCGTCGCTCGGCTGATGCGCTGCGCGCTGTCGGGTTCTGCGATCTCTGTCTACGGCGACGGCGAGCAAAAGCGCGACTACATCTACGTCACCGAC
Organism: Acidimicrobiales bacterium; assembly: GCA_049696635.1. Classification (GTDB taxonomy): domain Bacteria; phylum Actinomycetota; class Acidimicrobiia; order Acidimicrobiales; family Bog-793; genus CAVRXQ01. Next base: position 771 of record JBAVUF010000093.1, read on the forward strand.
GCCGTGGCGGCGATCGAGCTCGGGCTCGGCCTCGACGAAGCAGAGACGCTCACGATCGGGTACGGCACGTCGGTGTCGATGAACGAGTTGTGGAGGACGGCCTGCGAGGTAACCGGTGTCGACATCCCCCGCGATGAGGTGCCGGCGAAACCCGGGGAGATGCCGGCGGTCGTGGTCAATACGGCAAAGGCGCGCGCGCTCGGGTTCTCTCCAGAGATCGACCTGCGCAACGGACTCGCGAAGACCTGGGCGGATTTCCGGGAGAATCCCGTCTGATCTTCAGCCTCCGACGCCGGAGCGCTGCCGTTCCCGCCACCAGGTGCGGAAGACGACGCGCGTGAAGCGCCAGCCATAGACGAGGTTGTGGCCCTTCTTCGACCCACCTGAGGTCCGCGCCCGCATCGTCACCGGTCGCTCGGCGTAGCGGGCGCCGTTGAAGATCGAGCCGATCAAAAGCTCGGACGACTGGTATTGCGGCTCGTCCAAGGTGAGTCGGTCGGGGAGGTCGGCCCGCATGGCGCGGATCGGATTCGCGGTGTCGGTGACCTTGGTGCCGGTGAGCAGCGAGATGAGCACGGAGAAGAACCGGATCCCCGCGCTGCGGACCGCGTCCTTCGACTCGCTCTTCCCCAATGTGCGCGACCCCGAGACGAAATCGGCGGCGCCGTCGATGATCGGCTGCAACACAACCGCCAAGTCGTTGGGATCGGACTGGCCGTCGGCGTCTGCGGTGAGCAGATAGCGCGCGCCGCCCAGACGGGCGAGGTGGTAGCCGAGCCGCAACGCCGCGCCCTGTCCGCGATTCACCGGGGCGATCACGCAGAACTGACCGAGCTTGCGGACGACCTCCGCGGTGCCGTCCTCTTCGCCGTCGACGACGACGAGCACCGAGACCGGTAGTCCGCACAGCTCGACCGGGATCGACTCGACGACGCCGCCGATGTTGTCGCGTTCGTGGTAGGCGGCGATGACGACGACGACCGGCGCGAACTCGGGTGCGCCGTGGTACGACTCGAACTCCTTCAGCGCGACGCCGTCGATCAGCTCGTCCGTGGCGCGGCGCCGGCGGGCATCTCTTGCGTTCATCGCGGAGGTGCTCAGGCCACGCCGACCGGAACGAGCATGTCCACCGCGAGCACGTCACGATCCTCGGCGGACGGCACCACGC
>JBAVUF010000094.1:0-2103 GCA_049696635.1 Acidimicrobiales bacterium
GCCGGCGCGCGCCTCATTGTTGCGGTCGGCGATCGGCGCGGGTCGTCCGACCTCGGACGTGCCCGCGGCGGCACTGACGCTGCTGCGCGAATACGACGGGAAGGCGCCTGGCGTCGCCGAGATCCTCGATGAGGTCGCGCCGAAAGCGATCGGGCTCGTCGGCTCCTATCAACCGTGGGACCTCGCCGCCCTCGGACGACGCGGCTCGTCGCGACCACGGATCGTGGCCATCCCGTTCTGTTCGGATTCGGATCTCGTCCCGGGCGACCTCGCCCGCATGATCGACGTCGCCGATGTGATCGGCACGATCCACCCCGAAGAGCCCGACGCAATCGCGGCCATTGATCCCGAACGAGCGACCGAGGTCGTGCCGATCGAACTCGCGTTCTCATCGAACATCCACGCCCGCTCGGGCCCGCTGGCTGGACTCGGACGCTTCGGCCGCTATGTGCTGCTCGTGCGCAACTGGCCGTCCGGAACGCCGCGCATCGCTCGCCCAGTGACGCGAGAGGTGCTGCGCGAGGTGCTGGGGCGGATCACCGTCGTCGAGGTCGACGGCATGCGCTGGTGGGCGTCAAACAAACGCGACGCTCTGCCGTTGCAGGTCAACTACAACCGTGTGAACTTCTCCCGTCTCGTCGCGCACGCGAGCCTCACCGTCGACGTGCGGCCGCAAGGACCCGTCGGCCGCCTCGCGGTCGAATCGATGCTCTACGGGGTACCGGCCCTCGTTCCAGACAACACCGCTGCGAAAGCCCACGTCGCAGCGGCGAACGGCGGTCTTTGGTACAGCGACGTCGGCGAGTTGTTCGACGGCGCGCGCGTGGTCGTCCACACACCGCTCGGCAAGATCCTCGCGAAACAGGCCGAACACTACGCGCGCGCGAAGCACGGCGACATCAATGCGTTCGTCGCGCGCACCGCGGAGCTTGCGCTCGGAACCCAGGTCGCCGCTCCCCGCTGAGCTTCGCTTCGCTTCAGTGTTCAGCGACCAGGCGGCCGACCGATGATCGGTTCGAGCAGTTCCTCGGCGATCCCGTCCAAGATGTCGTGCTCCGAGTGGATGAGCTCGTCGAAGCCGAGCGCGGCCATCACCTCCACGAGGACGGCCGCGCCGCCGACGATGACGTCCGCCCGTCCTCGCTCGATCGCTCCCCGTTCGCTTCGTTGGGCGGCGGTCTCGGCCGAGAGGGTGGCGAGCCACTTTTCGACGGCGTCGCGCGAAAGACGGGCGAGGTGAACCTTCTCGGAGTCGTAGTGATCGAGGCCGAGTTCCAACGAGGTGAGCGTCGAGATCGTTCCCGCAACGCCGACCATCCGTCGCGGCACTTTCAGCGCGGGCAGCTTCTCGAGCGCATCGTCGACGACATCGCGCACGTACGACCGCGCCGCCGCGACCTCGTCGGGTTGTGGCGGGTCGTGGACGAAAAAGCGCTCGGTGACGCGCACGCAACCGATGTCGAGTGAAATCACCGCCGCTGGCACGCCGACCACGTCGCCGCCGGCGACGAGCTCGGTCGACCCGCCGCCCAGATCGACGACGAGGTCGGGACCCCCTTTCGGATCGAGCTCGGCTGTGGCGCCGCGGTACGCGAGCCGGCCTTCCTCGCTCCCGTCGAGCAACTCCGGCCGGACACCGAGGATCGCCTCGGCCGGATCGAAGAACTCGGCCGCGTTCTGAGCGTCGCGTGTCGCCGAGGTCGCCGCGGCCCGCACGCGAACCACGCCGCAGCGGTCCATCTCCTCCCGGTAGCGCCGCAGTGCGCCGAGGGTGCGCTCGATCGCTTCTTCTGAAAGGGCGCCCGTATGGTCGACGCCCTGACCGAGGCGGGTGATGATCATCTCCCGCCGCAGCGTTTCACCGGCGGCCGACACGACGAGCAGCCGGGTCGAGTTCGTCCCGCAGTCGACGGCGGCGACAGGACCGGATAGCTCGTCGGCGAGTTCGTGCGCCACCCAGCGGCCGACCGGGTCGCCGCCGCCGGCGAGATACCAGGCCAGGTGGGCATGGAGGCACTTCACACCCTGTCCGGTGCCGCCGACTCCACCTGAAGGTCGCGGACCGGTGTGGCCGATCGGAATCTCGGCGTCGCGCTCTTGCGC
>JBAVUF010000095.1:0-2554 GCA_049696635.1 Acidimicrobiales bacterium
GGCTGGGGGAATGACCGCCGGGCGCCCGGGCCGTCGGCTCAGGCGCCTCTTCGGCGCCGCCGCGCTCGTATCGTCCGGAGCCCTCCTCGCGACGAGCTGCGGCGCCTCGGCATCATCGCTCGGACACCAAGCCTGCGAAGACGTCGGCCGCAGTCTTTCGATCTATGCGCGCAGCGCGAAGACCGACGACACTGCGCTCGCAACAAGAGACCGCCAGCGTGCGCTCTCGCTCCTGCGTGAAGCGTTGCAACCCGCCGCGATCGCCGGCAGCGACGACGGCGACTGGCAAGCACTCATGACAACGCTCTCTGAGTCGAACCGGGTACCCGAGTCGAAGCTCGTCCCCGCCCTCTCCGCCCAGTGCGCGCAGAGCCTGGCGAAGAACTGACCGAGGCCGATCAGTCGCGGTGCTCGATCGACCGACGCGGATCCCACAGCCTGAGCCCGCCGAGGATTCCCGCGATGTTGTCGACGACGGAATACGGCTCTGCGACCTTGCCTTTGAGAAGTCGGGAATTGCCACCACCCAGATAGCAGTGATCGAAGTTCGTGAGCGTCCGGAATACCTCGAGGGCCATGAACACCCTTCTTCGCCACCTTTTGGGGCCGATCTTCTCGAGCGTCGAGTTGCCGAGTTGGTCATTGAAGGTCTCGCCCTTGCGGAACGGGATGTGCGCCAGTTCGAGGTGGGGGGCGAGTATCCCGTCGTAGAAGAGGGCCGTCCCAACGCCGGTGCCGAGCGTCACGACGAACTCGAGGCCATCTCCCGAGACGACCCCGAGCCCTTGCAAGTCGGCGTCGTTCGCGATGCGGGTCGGGCGTGAAAAACGCTTCGAGAGCTCATCGGCGAGCGGAAAACCCGTCCACTTCTTGACGAGCTCGGGCTCGATGCGCGAGCCGAGACCCTTTTCCGTCGTGAACTGCGGCGCCGTAAGCACCCTGCCCTTGCGCACTACGCCCGGGAAGCCGGCCGAGACGCGCTCGAAGCTCGGCAGCGGGCGGACGAGATCGGCGAGGGTGTCGACGAGGCGCTCTGGCGGGAGCGGATAGGGCGTTGCCACAGAAACCCGGTCCGCGACCATCTTGTCGGTCGAATCAAGCACCGATCCCTTGAGACCCGTCCCACCGAGGTCGAGAGCGAGCGTGAAGGGGCGTTTCGGCGCACGTTCGTCCGCAGACGGGGCCGGCGTTTTCGTCGCCGCGGTCGCGCCCTTCGGCGCGGTCGTGTCGTCGGTCATCGGATCACCATCTTTCCCTTCAGATCCCCGTCGGCAGGGCCGCCGATCGGTTCGTAGCGTTCGAGCAACTCGATCAACGTGCGGACGCCGAAGCCGGTGCCGCCTTTGCTGATGTAACCGCGCACCTCGTCCGACCACCCGACCCCTGCGATGTCGAGGTGTGCCCAAGGAACGGCGCCGACGAACTCCGACAAGACGAGCCCGGCGACGAGCGCGCCGCCCTCGCCGATCGGTCCGATGTTCTTCAGATCCGCGACGTCGCTGTCGAGCAGCTTGCGGTAGGCGGCGGGGAGCGGCAGGTGCCACACCGGTTCACCGGCAACCGCCGCGGCGCGTTCGACGGCTTCGAGAAGGCGCGAGTCGTTGCCCATCACCCCGGCGAGGCGCTTGCCCAGTGCGGCGATGCTCGATGCCGTCAGCGTCGCGACATCGACGATCGCGTCGGGCGATTCTTCGGCGGCCAGGCTCAGGGCGTCCGAGAGCACGAGCCGACCTTCGGCGTCGGTGTTCAGCACCTCGACCGTCTTGCCGTTCCGGGCCGCGAACACGTCGCCGGGCTTCTGCGCATTGCCACCGGGCATGTTCTCGGTCAACGGCAAGAAGCCGACGGTCCTCACCTGAACCTCGTGCGCCCGAAGCGCCGACATCGCTGCAAGGACGGCTGCCGCGCCGCCACAGTCGCCCTTCATCGTGAACATCGACGTCAGTGACTTCAACGACAACCCGCCCGAATCGAACGTGATCCCCTTGCCGACGAGCGCGACCGCTGCGCTCGGATCAGGCGGCACGTACTCGAGCCGGACGAGGCGTGGCGGCTGCGCGGATCCCTTCGCAACCGAAAGCAACCCGCCGAGGCCCATCTCGCGGATCTTTTCCTCGTCGAAGATCTCGACCGAGAGCCCGGCGCGTTCTCCGGCCTCTCGCGCGATCTCCGCGAAGCGAATTGGGGTTTTGTCGGCGGCGGGAGTGTTGGCGAGGTCGCGGGCGAGACTTACCGCGTCCGCACGCGCTCGCCCTCGCCCAATGCCCACCGACGCGGAGCCGACGTTCGTGTCGATGAACACTATTCGGGCGAGCTTCCGCGTGTCTTCGGTTTGCTTGCGACCGTTGAAGCGATACGCGCCGAGGATCGCCCCTTCGCCGAAGGCGCACACCACTTCGTCGAAGGTCAGCGAGCCTTGCGTCAGCGCACCGAGATCGATCGAGACCGCGTCGACGTGTGCCGCTGCCCTCGCGAGCGCCGCCCCGGCGCGGCGACATCCTTCCGCGTCAAGTTCCTCGCTCGCGCCGAAGCCGACGACGAGAGCGAGCGGGCC
>JBAVUF010000096.1:0-10989 GCA_049696635.1 Acidimicrobiales bacterium
GCTCGCGGATCGCGACGAACGCCAGGGCCGGGATGATCGCCAGCGCGGCGGGCTCGACCGCCGTCGCGAACCCCGCGAGCGTGCCGGCAACGACCCATCGCTTGTGGGAGACGGCGAGCAGGCACCCGACGAGAAGGGGGATCGTCAGGCACTCCGAGTAGGCCATCGAAAAGACGACCGAGCCCGGGAAGAGGACGAAGACGATCGCCGCGCGTCGGCCGACATCTTCTCCCCACCACCTCGTCGCCAGCCGTTCGACGAGGACGGTTGCGACGAGCCCGCCCGCGAAGGAGACGATCAACGAAACGAGGGGAACCGAGGCGAGCGTCAGCCAGTCGACAGCACGCACGACCATCGGATAGAGCGGCAGGAAGCCGAGCGTCGACTGCGCATGGGTGACGTGGGTCGGGTAGCCGTGCTTCATGAGGCGCAGGTACCAGCCGCCATCGAAACCCGTGAGCTCTGAAGTGATCGAGTGGTGGCCGTCGAGTGCGATGAGACCCGCCAAGAGCAGCAACACGGCACGGGTCGCGAGGTAGGCGACCGTCGGCCAGAGCCACGGCCTCGTCGGAACGACTTCTGGGGTGACTTTGGTCGCCGGTGCGGGCGCGACCGTGCTCCGATCCGGGACGAAGACGTCGACGCTTGAGGCGCGCGCCGCGCGCGTGGCGTCCGCGATCGGATTGCTCACCGGAACCAGCGCCCTAGTCCAGCGCCTGCCTCATCGGCATGCACCTCCGCGATCCCAACGTCGGCACCGGGTCGGTGCCGACGGAACTCCGCGCCCCAGTCGCGGAACCGCCTTATGGCGGTGCCATCAGCAAAGCGGCCCCCCGGGTGACAGATCGAGTGGTGCCGATCCTGGCCCGAGGTGCACGATCCACCGCCAGACATTTTCGACCATATCGGCGAGCTCGCCAAGCGTGCCGGAATTGTCGATGATCACATCGGCGGCCGTCAACCGAGCGGTGCGATCCGCCTGCGCCGCCATCCGAGCCCTCGCCGACGCTTCGTCCATCCCCCGCTCCCGCGAGAGGCGATCGAGGGCGACGGATTCGGGGGTGTCGACAACGATGACGACGTCGAGCCCGTAGCGGCGCCGGGCATCGGTCTCGACGAGGAGCGGGATGTCGACGACCACGTTCTCGCCGTCGCTGCGCGCCTTTGCGAGCTCGGCCGAGATCGCCTCACCGACTGCGGGATGGACGATCGCCTCGAGGTCTCGGCGGGCGCCGACGTCAGCAAAGACGAGCTCGCCGAGCGCTGCCCGATCGATCGCCCTGTTCGCGTCGACGATCGCCGGACCGAACCGGTCGACGACGGCATCGAAGGTTGCGGAACCCGGCGAGAGCACCCGGCGCGCGATCTCGTCGGCGTCGATGACGCGGATCCCGTACCGGGCGAAGAGCTGCGCGACCGTCGATTTCCCCGCGCCGATGCCTCCGGTCAGCCCGATCGCTTGCATCTACGCCATTTCGGCCGGCGGGCGGCGCGCGACCTCGCCGCTCCCTCGATCAGTCGCCGCTCGTTTCGGAATGTTCCTGGTCCACGGGGTCCTCTGGCGCGGGTTCGGCCGAAGGCTCAGTGTCGGAAGGCTGTTCGCCGACGAACTCGTCCGCCCACGCCGCCTGCCCCTCGGTCTCCGGCGTGAACTCGCCCGCGGCGAAAGCACCGATGTAATTGCCTTCGGCGTCGTAGGCGTGCTCGCCGAACGCCTCGCGATATTCCTCGGCGACCTCGCCACCTTCGGCCGCCTGGCTGATCGAAAGGGAAATCCGCCGCCGCTGCAGGTCGATGTCGATGATCTTCACCCACAGCTCTTCTCCGACGGTGACGACCTGCTCGGGGAGCTCGACGTGGTGCGCCGCCATCTCCGAGATGTGGACGAGACCCTCGATCCCATCGCCGACCTGGACGAACGCGCCGAAGGGCACGAGCTTCGTGATCCGGCCGTAGACGAGCTCGCCGACCTTGTGCGCCGCCGCGAACTCCTGCCACGGGTCGGACTGGGTCGCTTTCAGCGAGAGCGAGATCCGCTCTTTTTCGAGATCGACATCGAGCACCTGCACCGTCACCTCGTCGCCGACCGAGACCACCGAGGACGGATGGTCCACGTGCTTCCACGACAACTCCGAGACGTGGATCAGCCCGTCCATCCCACCAAGGTCGACGAAGGCGCCGAAGTTCACGACGGATGAGACCGTGCCCTTGCGGATCTCGCCGGGCTTCAGGTTCTCCAAGAACTCGCTGCGTTGTTCCTTCTGCGTCTCCTCGAGCCAGGCACGCCGTGACAAAACGACGTTGTTGCGGTTCTTGTCGAGCTCGATGATCTTCGCCTCGAGGGCGCGACCGAGGTACGGCTGCAGGTCGCGGACGCGGCGCAACTCGACGAGGGACGCCGGCAGGAAGCCGCGCAGTCCGATGTCCAAGATGAGGCCACCCTTGACGACCTCGATGACGGGACCGCGCACAACGCCCCCGGAATCCTTGATCTGTTCGATCGAGCCCCACGCCCGCTCGTACTGGGCGCGCTTTTTCGAGAGGATGAGCCGGCCCTCTTTGTCCTCTTTCTGGAGGACGAGTGCTTCGATCTCGTCGCCCAGCTTCACGACCTCGTGGGCGTCGACGTCGTGGCGGATCGACAGCTCACGTACGGGGATTACACCCTCGGACTTGTAGCCGATGTCGAGCAGCACCTCGTCGTTGTCGACCTTCACGACCGTGCCCTTCACGATGTCGCCTTCGTCGAAGGCGACGAGGGTCTGATCGATCGCCTCGTCGAAGCTGAGCGGGCCGAGGTCGTCCTCGGTAATCGTGTTGAAGGTGTAACCGTTCTCGCTCGGCTTCGGGGCTTCTGGTGCGGGTTCGGGAGTTGGGGCTTCTATTGCGGGTTCGGGTGTTGCCTCGGTGGCGGCGAACTCGACCGCTTCGGTCGCGTCGGCGTCGATCGTCGCCGCCGGCGCTTCGCCGCTCGTCTCGTCGGACATCTAGATAGTGGCCTTTGTTTTGGTCGGGCCGACCCGCCTCGCGCACTGCGCGCCACGAGTCGGCGAAAAATGGACTTGGTCGCCCAGTGTTGCACCGGCGCAGGAGGCGCTGGTAGGGCGCAAACAATGTTACACGGAGTGGTCGACCGCCGTTCGGCCCGCGACTGGCACCGCCGTACCAACCCCGGCACCCGACGCCCACCGGGTCGCCGCGACGACGCCCGCCACCGAGACGGCGACCCAGACTGACACGGCGACCCACAGCGCGACGTGCGCGATCGGCCTCATGAAAGCGTAGTGCGCCACCGCCGCGACGCTCCCCGTCACGGCGCTGTACATCCCGAGCGGAAAGACGATGCTCCAAGGCCGGTCGCGTACGCGAGCGGGACGTGCCGCGCAACGTGGCGCCACCATCCGACGGCGATGAGGAGCGGGATCCAGAAGCTCCCGACCGACCAAACCACGAGCGAGAGCCCCTGAACGAAGCCGGCGGTGGCGCCGCCACGACGAGCAGCGCCTGTGAGAGCCACGCCGGTCCGAACTCGAAGGCCGCGATCGAAACGGTCCCCGTTGCTATGACGAAGGCGAACGCACCGGCGGGCAGATCCCGCACGATCCGTGTCACGGAAACGCCGAGCGATGCCCGTTGTAAGCGGCCCGGCACATCGGCGCTATTTCGCGTCAGCCCAGCTCTTCCCCCACGAGAGATGGACCTCGAGCGGCACCTTCAGCGGGTAAGCCTGCTCCATCGCCTCGCGCACGATCTTTTCTGTCTCGTCGTGCTCGGCGTCCGGTGTCTCGACGAGGACTTCGTCGTGGACCTGCAGGACGAGTCGCGAGCCGAGCTTCGCCGCCTCGAAGGCCTCGTCGATGCGCACGAGGGCGATCTTGAAGATGTCCGCGCCGAGACCCTGGATGCCGGCGTTCATCGCCTGTCGTTCGGCGGCCTGGCGAACCCGGAAGTTGTCGGACATCAGTTCGGGGAGATACCGGCGTCGGCCGAGCTCGGTCTCGGTGTACCCCTTCGCCCGTGCCTCTTGTACCGACAGCTCCATGTACGCCCTCACCGCCGGGAAGGCGTCGAAGTACGAATCGAGGATCGCGGACGCCTCGCCGATGTCGACGCCGAGGCGTTGGGAGAGGCCGTACGCCTCCATCCCGTAGGCGAGGCCGTAGGAGACCATCTTCGCCTTCGAGCGTTGCGCGAGCGTCACCTCCTTCGGGTCGACACCGAAGATGCGAGCCGCCGTGGTCGCGTGAATATCGCGGCGCTCGGCGAACGCCGCGACGAGACCTGGGTCGCCGGAGAGGTGGGCGATCACCCGCAGCTCGATCTGGTTGTAGTCCGCAATAAGAAAGGTGGTCCCCTTCGCCGGAACGAACGCCTCTCGGATGCGGCGCCCTTCCTCGGAGCGGATCGGGATGTTGTGCAGGTTCGGCCGGTCCGACGACAACCGGCCGGTGCGTGCGACGGTCTGGTTGAACGAAGCGTGGATCCGCCCGTCGGCGCCGACCTCGGCTAACAGCCCGTCGCCGTACGTGGAACGGAGCTTTTCGACCTCGCGGTAGCGGAGCAGGGTATCGACGATCGGGTGCGCGTCGCGCAGCTTCTCGAGCGTCTGCGCGTCGGTCGAGTACCCGGTCTTCGTCTTCTTGCCCGGCGTCAGCTTCAGTTTCTCGTACAAGACGTGACGCAGCTGGGTCGATGAGTTGACGTTGAAGTCCTCGCCGGCAAGCTCGTGGATCTCCGACTCGAGGGCGTTCGCTTCGGACGTCAATCCGGCGTTGGTCGCCCGCAATCGGTCGACGTCGACGCCGATCCCTGTGACCTCCATTTTCGCGAGGACCCGGACCAGCGGTCGCTCGATGTCGTCGTAGAGCTCGAGCTCGCCCACCTTTTCGAGTTCGTCGGCGAGCATCCCCGCCAACACACGTGCCACGTCGGCGCGCCGCGCGACCCCGTCGAACTGCCCTGCATCGGCGTCCTCGCCGCCGAGGAGCTCGAAATCGAGCTGCCCCGACTCACCGCCGGTCGGCGCGACGAGTCCGTGCCTTTGCGCGAGGTCGTGGAGCGATGCAGAACCTTGTGCGGGATCGAGGAGATAGGCGGCGACGTTCGTATCGAGGTCGACGCCTGTGACGTCGGATCCTTCGCTGAGGAATTCCCTCACCAGTTCCTTCAGCCCGTGCCCGGCGAGTCTCGGTGCAGCGGGCTCACCCGACTGCGCGAGCGCGCTCGAGACGGCATCGTCGTGCACCCGCTCCCCCGCTGCCACCACGACCGGGCCTTCGTCGGGGGACGCGAATGCGATCGCGGCGACGGCGGAGCGACCAGGAACACCCTCCCAGTCGACGTCGATTCCGACGCGTCCCTTCGTTTTCAGAGCAGCCGCGAGGGCGGTGGCAAGTTCGTCCTTGGACTCGGGCGCGGTGACTGCGCGCACGGGCGGCTCCTCGACGACGGGCGTCGATCGCTCGCCGAGCCCTGCTTTACCGAGCACTTCGAAGAGTCGCTCCTTCAGCGTCCGCATCTCCAAGAAGTCGAAGAGGCGCTCGAGCGCTTCGCGATCCGGCGAGAGCGCACCGACGCCCTCGGCGATAGGCACGGCGCGCATGAGCGGAATCGCGCGCAGGTTCGTCCTGACCTGTTCCTCCGCGGCGGCAAGCGATGCCCGCAGCTTCGGCGTGTTCTCGTCGAGGTGCGCGAAAAGCGTGTCGACGTCGTGGTAGGTCGACACCAGTTTCGCGGCGGTCTTCTCGCCGACGCCCGGCACGCCGGGAAGATTGTCCGACGTGTCACCGCGCAGCGAGGCGAAGAGCGGGTACTCGCTCGGCGGCACGCCCGTCCGATCGATGATCCCCGCCTCGTCGTACAGCACGTAATCGGTGACGCCTCGACGGTTGTACATCACGCGGATGTGCGGATCTTCGACAAGCTGGAAGACGTCGCGGTCGCCGGTGACGATCACAACGTCATCGCCTGCGTCACGAGACCGGGTCGCGAGCGTCGCCAAGATGTCGTCGGCTTCGTAGCCGATCGCGTCGAGCGCCGGAATGCCGAGTGCGACGACGAACTGGCGGATCAGCTCGATCTGTTCGAGAAGCGGTTCGGGGGTCGACGGACGTCCGGCCTTGTACTGCTTCACGAACTCGTCGCGGAATGTCGGCTCGCGTCGATCGAATGCGACCGCGAGTCCGTCGGGCGAGAAGTCGGCGAGCATCCGCGTCACCATCGACACGAACCCATAGACGGCCTGGGTTTCCTGGCCAGACGAGGTGCTCATACCGGCGTCCTTCAACGCGAACCACGACCGGAAGGCGAGGTTGTGCCCGTCGAGGAGGAGATAGTTGGCCACCGCTTCGATCGTAGGTCCGGAGTGGTAGCGCGCCACCGGGCTCCTGATCGGTCCTGCGACGAAAGGACCGGTTTCCGAGGCACCGGTACGATCGAGGTGATGTCGATCGGATTTCACCCGCCGCTCGAGGAATACCTGGAAACGGTGCTCGCGCTCGAAGAAGAGGATGTGCCGGTCATCCAGGCGCGACTCGTGGAGCGGCTCGGCCACACCCCCCAGGCGGTATCGGAGATGATCCGCCGTCTGAGCGACGAGGGCTACGTTTCCCGCTCCGGTCGGGGCCTCACCCTCACCGTCAAGGGCCGCGAACGGGCCGAAAGCGTCGTGCGCAAGCACCGCCTCGCCGAGCGGTTCCTCGTCGACATCGTCAAGTTGCCATGGGAAAAGGCGCACAACGAGGCCGGCCGCTGGGAGCACGTCATCTCCGACGACGTCGAAGCACGCTTCAACGAGCTCCTCGGGCATCCCACGACATGTCCCCACGGCAATCCGATCCCCGGAACAAAGCGCGACCCGACGCCGCAGTATCCGATGACAGAGATCTCAGAAGGGGCAGAGATCACGCTGGCGCGCATCACCGAGCAGCTCGAAGTCGACCACGAGGCGCTCACCTATCTCAGTGCGCACAGATTCACTCCGGGCTGCAAAGCAAGGGTCAGGTCGCGCGCTCCTGACGGCACGCTGACCCTTGAGATCAACGACGACGCGTCGATCCGAACGACCGTTGCGATCGGGCCGCGAATGGGACGTCAGCTCTACGTCACGACACGCTGAGAAGCGCAGTGAACGATCAGCTCTAAGCGTCAAGACTGAGGAGCGCCTCAGCAGGCTCTTCAGCTGACGAGCTTTCCGATTAATTCGTCCTGTGTGCGCTCTAGCTTCGCAATCTCCGCCCGGAGATTGTCGCGGGCATGCGCTATCTGTTCTGCGTGTCGGCGCGCTTCATCCCATTGGTGATCCGCAAATGCTGTCTCTGCGACCACCGCTCGTACCTTCGCTTCCTCCGCCTGATCCGCTAGTTCGACGAGCTGCTCCTCGATCACCCCGAACTCGGCGCGCAGCTTCTGCAGGCGATCGTTGATATCGAACAGTCGGCGCTCGATCCGTCGCCTCGGGTCAATGAACGACGCCCGCATGCCCAGAGCCTATGAGGAGACGAATCGCTGCGACCTCGCGGTCAAAGACTCGACGACCTCCTCTCGCAGGTCGACGCCGATGCCCGGACGCGTCGGGACGGGCAACATTCCCTGGACGAGGACGTGCGGCAATGTGATGTCCTGTTCGAAGTAACGCTCGCTTGGCCCGAGGTCTCCGCCGAGGTCGAAGCCGTTCAGCGCCCCGACCACGATGGACGCGGTGCGGCCGAGGCCCGCTTCGAATAGCCCCCCGATCGCGCACGGCACTGCAGCGGCGACGCACCGGTCGCGCGCGACAACAGAAGCAAAGATGCCCCCGAGTCGCGCAGGCTTCACACAGACGCCCGAGCAGGCACCAGCGTCGAGAACACGATCGAGGTCCTCCAAGTTGCCGATCGACTCGTCGAGGAGGATCGGCGTTCTTAGCTCTCGGACCAATTGGGCGTGACCGCTGATCTCGCCTCGTTCGAGGGGTTGTTCGATCGCCGCGAGCTCGAGTTCGTCAAGAGCGCGCAGCGAGATTCTGTGACTCGGGTCGGTGAGCGAGTACGACTCGTTCGCATCGACAACGAGATCGACGTCGGGAAAGTCTTCGCGGACCGCCCGCACGGGAACGACGTCTAGGTCGGGCGCGATCTTCAGTTTCACCCGGCGGATTCCCGCCGCAAGAGCTTCGCTGACACCGTGAACGACATCACGAACGGGCGCGATTCCGACCGTCGCGCCGGCAGGAATCGCGACGCGTGAGACTTCAAGGTAAGACGCGAGCGGTCTCCCGCTCTCGCGCAGCGCCGCATCGAGGAGAGCCATCTCGAGTGCGGCGATGGCCATTGGGGCCGCGATGCTCGTCGACAGGTCAGCGATCAGCTCTTCGACCGATTCAAACTCGACGTCGTCGGTCAGGAGCTTCGGAAGGATCTTTGTCGCGAGCACCTCTTCGACAGTGTCGACTGACTCACCCGCGTACGTCGTCGATTCGAGCGCTTCACACTCACCATTGCCGATACCGAGATCGGTGGTAGCGCGAACGAGCAGCAGCGGTCGACGAGCGTGGCGTTCGGCCGCCGTCACGACCGGATTGGCGAGGGACAATTCAAGGCGACGGAGCTCGATTTCGATCAATCGCACGGCACTCGTCTTATCGGATCGGAACCGGCGATACAGAAGAAACGATCGACCTACGCGTCCCCCTCATCGTCGCCCCGATTGAGCCCGACCGGTTGCAGCATCCAGTACGCGAGCACCGTCCAGATCGCGACGAGTGCAAGCCAGATCAAGAGCCGCCCCCACGGCGGTATCACGCCATGTCGCAGGAGTTGAAGAGGCGCGTAGCCGGTGAAACCTCGAAGGAAGGCGGGCTCGGTCTGGATGTGCGTGAGGAAGCGGCCGAGGAACGCGAGACCAAGGCCGAATCCGATCAGAAGAACGATCCGTTGGGGAAGCGAGATCCGCGGAGGCGTCGACGTGACGTGATTATGACAGTCGCTCGCCGAGATTCAAACGATGGCGGCGATCCGAATCGATGCGGGTCAACCCGCGAAGAAGCTGAAGCGCAGCCGTCGTCTCGGATTGTCGCGGTTCGAGTCGACGAGGACGAGGCTTTGCCAGGTCCCGAGAGCCGGGGCTCCGTCGTCGACCGGGATCGTCATCGACGGAGCGATGAAGCAGGGCAGAACGTGGTCACGGCCGTGACCGGGCGAACCGTGCCGGTGACGGTAGGGCGCGTCGACCGGAAATAGCCGATCGACGACGTCCGAGAGGTCCTCCTCGGACGCCGCGCCCGTCTCCATCAGTGCGAGCCCGGCGGTCGCGTGCGGGACGAAGACATTCACCAAGCCGTCGCCGCGGCCATGACAAAACCGCGCGAGTCGGTCCGTCACGTCAGTGACGAGCACGCCATCCGTGCTGACCTCGTCCTCAGTGCTTTCCATTGCGCGATTCCCTCCTCGCTCGATCTCGAGCGACGTCGCTTTCCGTCGACAAATACGCTTTTCCCGTGGCCAACCACAACGAAGAGACTGCGACCGGCGCTTCCGATCCGGTTCTCCTCGACCAAGTCGCGACCCAGGAGCTGCGCGAATCCCGGGTCGAGATCTACGACCGACCGATCGGCGTGCGTTTGCTCTACCGCAACCCGGTCACCGGAGCCGAGCACTATCTGATCCGCTACCCCGCAGGTTTGCAGGCGGCAAGGCACCGCCACACCGCGGCGCACACCTTCGTCGTGCTCGAGGGGACGCTCGAAGCCAACGGCGAGCGATTCGGGCCGGGCTCGTACTGTCACTTTCCCGCCGGCACGGTGATGCACCACGCCCCCTCGGGCGACGCGGACTGCCTTTTCGTCGCGATCTTCGACGGGCCGCAAGACGTCGAGGCGGTGACATCTGAATGGAGTGAGCGCTGAGATTCCGTCGTGTTGCATCAGCGCGATGCACTGAACGGGGTCGAGCCCATTCGGTGCCCGGAGTGGGATTCGAACCCACACGCCCTTGCGGACAATGGCTTTTGAGGCCATCACGTCTACCGTTCCGTCATCCGGGCTGGCCATCACGGTACCGCGCCGAAAATTTGTCCACGGGGGCCCGGCGAACATCCGAACCCATCAATCGGCGGCGGCAGCCTCGAGTTCCGCGAGGTCGAGCTTGACCATTTTCAGCATCGCTTGGAGCACGCGATTCGCCCGCTCCTGATCCGGATCGCTGAGCAGCTCGCCGAGTCGGTTCGGCACGACCTGCCAAGAGAGACCGAATCGATCCGTGAGCCAGCCGCACTGGACTGGCTTCCCACCTTCGAGGAGCCGGTCCCAGTAGTAATCGACCTCCTCCTGACCCTCGCAGCCGATCAGGAAAGAGACCGAAGGCGTGAAGTGAAAATCGGATTCGCCGTTCAGCGCGATAAACGGCTTGCCGTCGAGCTCAAAAGAGACGGTGAGCGTCGTACCCTCGCGCCCGGGCAAACCCGGCCCGTAGTTCGTCGCGGCGATCCGCCGCGAATTCGGGAAGATCGAGATGTAATGGTCGACCGCCTCGTCGGCGTCGCCGTGGAACCAGAGGAAGGGCGTGATCGGTGGCATCGCCGCACGGTACGCCACATCACGCCGGGTCGCCGAGCGAGCGCGCCAGGCGCGAGACGTCGGACCATCGGGCGGGGCCGGCGCCCGGCTAGCCCACTTGCGGATGCCGCGACGCGCTCGCCACGATTTCGACGATGGACTCCCACGCGCCGTCTCGCCTTGCCTGATCGCCGGACGGCGCGCGTCGCCGTCGGACCCGACTCGGCCGACTGGGCAATCGAAGCGATCCGAGCCGGCGGTGGCGAATCGACGACGCTCGCCGACGCGCCGAATGCTCTCGTTTGGGTCGACTTCTCCACTCGTCGCGCTTCTGAGCTGAAGGATCTGTTGGCTGCGCACCCGTCGATCGAATGGGTACAACTTCCCGTAGCCGGCGTCGAGCGGTTCGTCGAGGCGGGCGTCATCGACGCAGGCCGCATCTGGACCTCGGCGAAGGC
>JBAVUF010000097.1:0-9309 GCA_049696635.1 Acidimicrobiales bacterium
CACGTACTCGGCGAACCCCCTCGCCTACGTCGAGGCGACCGACACCGGTGCCGAGCGGATCGCGCTCGTCGGGATGAGCTGCCAGGCGTCTGCGCCAGCGGTGATGGCGGCGCGCAAGGCCGGCAAGGTCGCACGGCGGTTCGTGCTCTCGATCGGGCTGTTGTGTTCGAAGACCTTTAACGACTCGATCTTCGAAGAGTTCCTCGACGCGCGCTACGGACTGAAGCGCGAGGACATCGTGAAAATGAACATCAAAGGCGCGTTGCTCGTCTGGACGCGCGACGGCAACGAGCATCGGATCCCGCTCAAGGAAGCGCACGGCTGGACGCGTGAAGGATGCAAGCAGTGTCCGGACTTCGCGGCCGAGCACGCGGATATCTCCGCCGGAGGGATCGGCGTCGACAACGACTGGACGTTGACGATCGTCCGCACCGAGCGCGGCGCCGAGCTGCTCGGTCAAATGCGCGATGCCGGCGCCGTCGAGGTGCGACCGGCCTCGGAGGACGAAACCGTGCTGCCGCTCTTGGAGAAGCTGTCGCGGGTGAGCCGTCGGCACTGGCCGGAGACCGGCGATCTCGCGCCAGGTCGCATTCCCGTTACCGCCGGTTGACCACCCCGCGGTGCGGCTCGGTCCCGATCCAGTAGCCGCGACCTTTTAGCACAACCGCGCGGCGGCGAGTCGAAACACGTCGTCGAACATCTCTGTGGTGAGCAGACCTGTAAAGACGTTGCGCTGGCTCGGGTGGTACGAGCAGACGATGCTGAGGTCGCCGTTCGCGCCGGGGGCGGGCACTTCGATCCCGTGGGCGAACTTCGGCTTCGGTGGGCGTCTTTTGGGGACGAGCGCCCGCCAGGTTGCGTCGTAGGCGAACGCGCCGAGGCAGACGACGACGCGCTTTTCGCGAAGAAGGGAAAGGACGCGCTCGAGGTAGGGAAAGCAGTTGTCGCGCTCGCCGGTGGTCGGTCGATTCTCGGGCGGACAGCAGCGCAGCGCCGCGGTGATGAAGCAGTCACGGAGGACAAGTCCGTCGTCGATCTGCGTGCTCGTCGGTTGATTCGCAAACCCGGCGCGAAAGAGCGCCGCGAACAAGAAGTCTCCGGAGCGGTCACCGGTGAACATGCGTCCGGTTCGGTTGCCGCCGTTCGCCGCCGGTGCGAGTCCGACGACGACGAGACGGCCGCCGGCGTCACCGAGAGAGGGGACGGGGCGCGCCCAATATGTTTCGCCGCGATGCGATGCCGGAGGATCGAGCGCGATCCCCTCGCGCCAGGCCACCAGGCGCGGACAGCGACGGCATTCGGTGATCTCGCCTTCGAGCAGCCATAACGCCTGCTCATCGGGCCCCGATCGATGGTTTTCACGCGAGGGCAACGGATTAGGTTGGCAACCATGCCCGCAGGTCGCAAACCTCCGCCGTACACGTATGTGTGCTTCGTCCGGCACGGCACGACCCCGACGACGGGAAAGGTGATGCCGGGACGGGCGTCAGGTCTTCACCTATCGGACGAGGGCCGCGACGAAGCGCGCGATGTCGCCGAGCGCCTCGCTGCGCTCGGGACCGTGCGCGCCGTGTACAGCTCGCCGATGGAGCGCACGCGCGAGACGGCGGAAGAGATCGGCAGCCGCATCGGTCTCGCCCCGACGCTCGAAGAGGCGTTGCTGGACTGCGATACCGGTGATTGGACGGGAATGTCGCTCGCGGCGCTGAGGAAGCTGCCCGAATGGCGCTTGGTCTCGCAGAATCCGTCGGGTTTTCGCTTTCCGAACGGAGAGTCGTTTCGCGAGCTTG
This sequence comes from Acidimicrobiales bacterium, assembly GCA_049696635.1. Lineage (GTDB taxonomy): Bacteria > Actinomycetota > Acidimicrobiia > Acidimicrobiales > Bog-793 > CAVRXQ01. Next base: position 1,791 of record JBAVUF010000097.1, read on the forward strand.
AGAATCGGATCGGCGAGGCGATCGAGCGGCTCACCGAAAAGCACATTGGCGAGGTCATCGTCGCGGTGAGCCACGCCGATCCGATCAAGGTGGCGGTCGCACGCGCCCTCGGCAGCCCGTTCGATCTTTTCGATCGCGCCGCGATCCGCCCTGCGTCGACAACGGTCATCGCCTACGGACCTGGCGCGCCGAACGTGCTCTGCGTGAACACGTTCGGATCGCTCGGCAAGGTGGGCGTGCCCTCGCTTGACGCTTTGGCACGGGCCCATGCGGAGCAGCGGTCGAGCGCGAGACCCAAGACAAGGTGAGCGAGGTGTTCGAGCTCGACGCGCCCTCGCGGATTACCTTCGGCGCGATCGGTCCCGTCGGCCAGAGACTCTTCGTCTTGCAGGCGCGACAGGATGAGAGTCTCATCACCTTGAAACTCGAAAAACAACAGGTCGCGGCGATCTCCCAGAGCCTCGGACAGATGCTCGAGGACCTGCCGCGCCTCGGGCACCTCCCCGAGGACTCCGAGCTCGAAGTCGAGAACTTCGAGGAGCCCGACTTCGTCGTCGGCACGCTCGCTATCGCGTACGACCCCGAAGACGACCGCGTCGTCATCCTCTCCGAAGAGGCCACCGGAGAAGACGAGGTCGGCGAGACGGCACGTATCGCCTGCACACGAGAACAGGCGGGTGCCCTCGCGATCCGCGGCGTGCGCTTGGTCGAGGCCGGACGGCCGGCATGCCCGCTCTGCGGCTATCCGCTCGATCCGAGAGGCCACACGTGCCCGCGCACAAACGGCAATCGCGCCCCGCTGACCTGAGCGACGAGGAGTGGCTGTCGCTCCTCGGGTCCGGGACGATCGATGTCGAAGGGCGCATGCCATGGAGTTCGAACGCGATCTTCTTGGTGCACGTGCATCTCAGTGACCAGGAAGGACGCGCGGTCTACAAACCGGCGGCTGGTGAACGCGAACTCTGGGACTTTCCGGGCGGCGTCTACAGACGGGAGGTCGCCGCGTTCGAGCTCGACCGCACGATCGGGATTCGCGCGGTGCCGGCGGCGGTTGTGCGCAGCGATGGCCCGTACGGCGAGGGGTCGCTTCAGCGCTTCATCGACGCCCGCTTCGACGAGCACTATTTCTCTCTCCGAGAATCAGCCGCCCATCACGATGCGTTGCGGGAGATCGCCGCGTTCGACCTGCTAGCGAACAACGCCGACCGCAAAGGCGGTCACCTTCTCGTCGACGCAAACGACAAGCTCTGGGCGATCGATAACGCCCTGACCTTCCACGCGGAGCGGAAGCTCCGCACGGTGATGTGGGACTTCATCGGCGACGCGATCCCGGATCGCGTCCTGAAGGGCGCCGCCGCCCTTGCCGACAGCCTTCCCAAACCACTCGTGGCGCTGCTCTCGGACGAAGAACAACACGCGTTGAGCGCCCGCGCGCAAGCCATTCTCGATCATCCGTACTTTCCCGAACCCGATGACGAGACGCGTCTTCCCTGGCCGCTCGTGTGAAGCAGCGATCGGCAGCAGCATCCGCGGCGCAGCAATGACCGGTGCGCGCTAAGCGAGTCATCGGACTCCTTCTCCTGCAGCCGGGCGGCAATCGCGCCGATAGGTTGCTTGTATGACCGACGAGAACGAGTCCACCGAAACCGAGCGCCTCGAGCTCACCGAAGCCGAGTGGCGGGCGCGTCTCAACGACGCCCAATACAAGGTGTTGCGCGAGAAGGCGACCGACATTCCCTTCAGTGGCGAGTTCACACATCCCGGACATCGCGGCGTTTTCCGTTGTGCCGGGTGCGGCGCGGAACTGTTCTTGAGCGACACCCAGTTCGACTCCGGCTCGGGGTGGCCGAGTTTCACCGCCCCGGTATCTTCCGACGTCGTCGAAGTCTCAACCGATCGCAGTTACGGCATGGTCCGCACCGAGATCGCCTGCTCGCGTTGCGGCGGCCACCTCGGCCATGTTTTCCCAGATGGTCCTGGTCCTTCGGGGGAGCGGTTCTGCATCAATTCGACGGCCCTCGCCCTCGATCCGAAGGCCGACGACGTCGCGGCGACGAAGTCCGAGTAAATCGCTCAGAATTTCACGCGACTGCAACACTGACGCGGCCAGGTTGTCGCTTCCCGCCGCGAAGATTGAGTTATGTCATTTCCGCGCAGCGTATTGACGTCCCTTCGGGAGCGGGAGGAGAGCGAGCGCGAATCGACTGCCGGGGGATCAGTCGTTGAACTCGAACTCGCGTCCCGTCACCCTGAACGTTTCATCGTGATCGAGTCGTGTCATTCCACATGGCTCTTCGATACCGTCGACCGTCGGTTCTGTCGGGTACTGCGTACCTCGCTTGAGCCCCCAACCGTCGCTACGGATTGGCGGAGCTACGACCGGCTGGTCGTTGAAGACGACACCGACGCGTTCGTCGTCTTCTTGGACCCGTCCGGGAGCCGGTTATTGCGCTCGTGGCGCCACGGTGCACAGTGCGCGCACTGCGGGCGTGACTTCACCGGCGAGCTTTCGCTCGAGGATCTTCGCAAGGTCGCGCGCGCCTGAGCGGCGCATCTCCCCAGAATCCCGCCGCCGCGCGCCTCCCCCGGTGCCCTTCGGGCACCGGGGGAGCACCATTTCGGTGACGATCGGCGCGCTCCGTTCATCCGCGAGAATCGAATCGTGAGCGAGACCCAGTCCGACGAATCCCAGCCGTTGATCCTCGTTACCCCGGCGCCCGGCGAACAGAGCGCAGGTACCAAGCCGGCAGAAAGGCCCTTCGACGGCGAGTCGGTCGAACGGCCGGCCAAGGTGATGCGGATCGGCTCGATGATCAAACAGCTCCTCGACGAGGTCGAGAAAGCGCCGCTCGACTCGGCGAGCAGGTCGCGACTGAAGGAGATCTACGAGCGCTCGGTCGCTGAGCTCGCCGACGGGCTCTCCCCCGAGCTCGTCGACGAGCTCGACCGGCTCGCGCTGCCGTTCGAGTCGGAAGAGCCGAGCGACGCGGAGCTGCGGATCGCGCAGGCGCAGCTCGTCGGTTGGTTGGAAGGCCTGTTCCACGGGATCCAGGCGGCGCTGTTTGCCCAGCAGCTAGCGGCCCAGTCCCAGCTCGACGAGATGCGCCGGCGCAGCCTCCCTGCGGGGTCGACTGAGCAACCGCCGGCACAAGAGCGGCCGGGGCCGTATCTGTAGGTGCCGGTCGCGTTCCGCGCGATCAGCGGACGTGTTGCATGGAGCGCATGACGCGCCGCCGCCCAAGCGGTAGATTCGGCCCGAGAATCACAACGCTGTCGTTTATCCACACGCCGGTGTGGATGTCCTGTGGAGGCGAGGAATGACGAGGTCGGACGCCGAGTCTTCCTTCGTCCACCTCCACCAGCACACAGAGTTCTCGATGCTCGACGGTGCGGCGCGCGTTCCGGACCTCGTCGCGGCAGCGGTCGCCGACCGTCAGCCGGCGCTCGCCATCACGGACCACGGCAACATGTACGGCGTTCTCGACTTCTACGCCGAGTGCAAGGCGAAGGGCATCACGCCGATCATCGGCATCGAGGCGTACATGGCGGCGAACTCGCGTTTCGACCGCCCGGTGAGGCGCGGCCGGCTCGACGACACGGGCGGCGAGGGCGATCGGGGCGAGAAGCTCTATTACCACCTCACGCTGCTCGCCGAGTCGACGGTGGGCTACCGCAACTTGATGAAGCTCGCGTCCGACGCGTACCTGGAGGGCTACTTCTACAGGGCGCGTGCGGACTGGGAGCTGTTCGAGCGCTATCACGAAGGCCTCATCGCGACGAGCGGCTGCCTCGGCGGCGTCGTCGCGCAGGCGTTGTTGAACGGCGACGAGGCCGAGGCGAAATCTCTCGCCGGCCGGCTGCAAGACATCTTCGGGCGCGACAACTTCTTCATCGAACTGCAGGACCACGGGATCCTCGATCAGAAGAAGATCAATCCCGCACTGATCGAGATTGCGCGTGCCCTAGATGCGCCCTTGGTCGCGACGAACGACGCGCACTACTGCCGTAGAGAAGACGCGGTCGCGCACGACGCGCTGTTGTGCGTGCAGACAGGGGCGACGATCGACGACCCGAAGCGCTTTAAGTTCGAGGGATCCGAGCACTACCTCAAGTCCGCCGCAGAGATGCGCGAGCTTTTCCGCGACTACCCCGACGCGTGCGACAACACACTCTGGATCGCGGAGCGGGCGAGCGTCGAGATCGAGCTGGGCAAGCCAGTCCTACCCGAGTTCCCGATCCCGGCGGAGTTCCAAAAGGCGACGCCTGAGGCTTCGGCGATGGCGTACCTGCGCCACCTCACCGTCGAAGGCGCCAAGGCACGCTTTGGCACCCCGGTGCCCGACGAGGTCGAAGAGCGCCTCAACTACGAACTCTCGGTCATCGAAAGTATGGGCTTTGCCGCATACTTCCTCGTCGTCTGGGACATCATCGCCTACGCGCGGTCCCAGACCATCCGTGTCGGCCCTGGTCGAGGTTCAGCGGCCGGTTGCCTCGTCGCCTTCTGCCTGCGCATCGTCGACATCGATCCGATCCGCTACGGGCTCGTCTTCGAACGCTTCTTGAACCCGGGCCGCAAGCAGATGCCCGACATCGACATGGATTTCGATGAGCGCTACCGGTCCCAGATGATCAAGTACGCCGCCGAGCGCTACGGCTACGACCACGTCGCGCAAATCGTGACCTTCTCCCGCATCAAGGCACGTGCCGCCGTGCGCGACGGGGCGCGCGTACTCGGACTGCCGTACGCGGTCGGCGATCGCGTCGCGAAAGCGATGCCACCGCTCGTGATGGGTCGCGACACGCCGCTCGACGCGTGCTTCACGAAACAGCGTGACTTCGAGAGCTCATACGCCGCGGCGGCAAGTCTCCGGGAGATGTACGAAGCCGACGGCGATGCGCGGACGGTGATCGACGTCGCGCGCGGCCTCGAAGGGCTGCGCCGACAAGACGGCATCCACGCCGCTGCGGTCGTGATCACGAAGGAGCAGCTCACCGAGTACCTGCCGATCCAGCGCAAGCCGGAACCGGGCCAAGACCCTTCGGAGTCACCGATCGTCACCCAGTACGAGATGCACGGCGTCGAGGCGCTCGGGCTTTTGAAGATGGATTTCCTCGGTCTCCGCAACCTCTCGGTGATCGAGACCGCGCTCGACCTCATCGAATCGGCGACGGGCGAGCGTCCCGACATCGACAACGTGCCGTTGGACGACGAGAAGACATTCACGATGCTCCAGCGCGGCGACACGATCGGCGTCTTCCAGCTCGAAGGCGGGGCGATGCGGACGACGGTGCGCGCGCTCGCGCCGACAACCTTCGATCATGTCGCGGCGCTCGTCGCGCTCTACCGGCCGGGGCCGATGGCCCAGGGCTGGCACCGGGACTACCCCGAGCTGAAGAACGGCCGCATGGCGATCGAGTACCTCCACCCCGACATGGAAGAGGTGCTCGGCGACACGTACGGGCTGATGCTCTACCAAGAGTCCGTGATGCGCGTCGCGCAGCGCTTCGCCGGATATTCGCTCGAAGCATCCGACAACCTCCGCAAGGCCGTCGGCAAAAAAGACCGCGACCTGATCGAGGCTGAACGCGAAAAGTTCATCCAAGGTTGCGTCCATCAGGGCTATGGCGAAGCCCTCGGCAACACGCTGTTCGAGATCATCAAGCCGTTCGCGGACTACGCGTTCAACAAGTCCCACGCCTACGGCTACGGACTCGTCGCGTACCAAACCGCCTGGCTTAAGGCGAGCTATCCGGTCGAGTACCTCGCCGCGTTGTTGTCCTCGGTGAAAGACGACAAGGACAAGACCGCCGTCTACCTCGCCGAGTGCCGCAACCTCGGCATCGACGTGCGCGTGCCGGACATCAACGCCTCGGCGTCGAACTTCATCGCGCGGCGCGCCGAGGACCCGTCCTCGGGTCTCGGAACGATCATCTTCGGTCTCTCGGCGGTGCGAAACGTCGGCGAGGGCGTCGTCGTGCAGATCGTCGCAGAGCGCGAACGCAACGGTCCGTTCGCCGACTTCCACGACTTCTGTTGTCGGGTCGATCCGTTCGCGTTGAACAAGCGGTCGGTCGAATCGCTCGTCAAGGCGGGTGCTTTCGACAGCCTCGGCCACCCTAGAAAAGGGCTGTGTCTCGTCTTCGAAGAGATCATCGACCACGTCCTAGAGCGCCGGCGCGAAGAAGAGCTCGGCATTTCGACCTTGTTCTCCGTGCTCTCCGATTCGGCGACCGCGGAGCCCTCCGCACTGCAAGAGGCGCGGCACGAGATCCCTGACTTCGAGTTCGCCAAGGCCGACCGACTGGCGTACGAAAAAGAAATGCTCGGCCTTTATGTCTCGGATCATCCGCTGATGGGGCTTGCGGGCGCGCTGCGCCAGAAGACCGAGATCTCGCTGCGCGAGCTGTTGGACCAGGCCTCGGCCCCCGACGCGGTCGCCGACCTCGGCGCGCCGCGCCTCGTCGGCGGCGTGGTGACCGCACTGAACAGGCGCCGGACGCGCCGCGGCGACCTGATGGCGACCTTCGTCCTCGAGGACCTCGAATCAGCGATCGAGGTCTTCGTCTTCCCCTCGACGATGCGTGAGTATGGGATGCGCCTCGAAGACGACGCGATCGTTGTCATCCGCGGCCGCCTCGACCTGCGGGAAGACACGCCGAAGCTCGTCGCGATGGAGATCACCCGTCCCGAGATCTCCCCAGGCGACGGTCCCGGGCGCATCGAGGTCGCAGTCCCCGTGTCGTCGATCACCGACTCGATCGTCCAGAAGCTGAAAGAGCTCGTCGTCGAGCACCCGGGGACGGTGCCCGTCCACATCCGGCTCGGGCCGAAGCTCATCCGACTGCCTTCCCAGTTCAACGTCGAACCCGGAGCCGGCCTCGTCGGCGCGCTGAAAGAACTCCTCGGTCAGAACGCGGTGATCGCGTAGCCAAAGCGCGGCTGAGCTGGCCTTGAGCGAGGGAGCGCTGGCGCCTCGTAGAATGGTGGCTGTCCGCACCGTCCGTTCCGGGCGGTTCCACCTGCCCGGATTAGGGCGGCGGCCCGGATCACGGGTCACCAAACTCGAGCTGTGAGGGGTTGTCGAGAGTGATCGACGTCGTCACGAAAGATTGCACGGCGCTCAGCGATGCGGAGATCGCCGAGCTCGCAGACCTGTGCGCTGAAAACGACACCGGATACGAGGTGGGGTTCCTCTCCAAGGTCCGCGAGGAGTGGGTCCTCGTCTCCCAGGCCCGCGAGAACCAGAAGCTGCGCGGCTTTGCCTTCTCGACCCTCGAGAGGATCGGCGGCACGCCGAGTCTGCTCGTCGGGGTGGGCGCGTTCACCCGGACGAATACCTCTGATCAGGCGCTGCGCGCCGTGATGCGCGACCTCTTCCGCCGGGCGGTCCTCGCCTTCCCCGACGAGGACGTGCTCGTCGGGACGCGGATGATCGACCCCTCCGCCTTCCGCGGCTACGGCGGGCTGTCCGACGTCGTCCCTCGCCCCGGCCACAAGCCGACCGGCGAGGAGCGGGCG
>JBAVUF010000098.1:0-3153 GCA_049696635.1 Acidimicrobiales bacterium
GTCAATCGGCGGGGGGTCGATCCGCAGCCCTCAGCGATGGAGCGGTTTTGTGAGTATCAAGGAAACGCCAAGGAATTGACGGACGTCCCCCAGTTCGCCTGTCCGTCCCTCGTTCCATCGCACGTACCGAATCCGTGCGCGTTGAACGCGCTTCCCGTGCAGTTCGCGTATTGGATGTAGTTCGTGGCGAAGTAGATCGTCCCGGAGGTTCCCGGTCCGCCTCCTGATCCCGGAACGAACACCGCCCAGCTGTAGTCGCCCCATCTCGGCCGCGTCGCCCCGGGGTACCCCTGGTATTCGCTGAAGCCATCCTGAGGCGACTGACCGAGGTCGGCGATGTTCACCTGGGACCCGATCACGCCGTTCGAAGTACTGGTGAGCAGACCGTATGCGGTGCTCGGGTAAAAGCCTCCTTTGTCAGCCGGATGATTCGCTGTGTAATTGTTCGGATTGGGATTGGTCGACGTCGCGGCATCGCTCACGCCATCGCCCGACAGGGTGAAAGTCATGAGCGCGCTCGCTTGACCGTTCCCACCGAAACTCGGTCGGTCAGTCGCCGCGATCGCCGGGAACTCCAGGTCCTCGTGAGCCGCCGAGACGTACCCTTGGCCGGTAAGGCTGAACTGCCCGGTTTGGTCAAAGCTGTTGATGTTGAGCACCCAGTAGGCGACCCCTTGATGGGTCTCCGAGGTCGTCGACCCGTTGTGGCTCGCGAACGTCTGGCTGACCTCGGTGCTCACGGCGCCCCACAGCTGTCCCTGCGCCTGCGCGGCCTGCGTCATGCCGTCGCCGTTGGTGGCGATGCCGTTCTCGGGGCACATCGACGGCGGTGTCGTGTCTGTCGGGAGCTGGGCCGCAGCGCAATCATCGCCGAGCGGAATCGGGCCTGCCTTTTGGGCGGCGAGGAAGCCTTCGCCGTAATAGTCCTCGACGCCCGAAATGAGCGTGCCTCCAAAGGTGACGTGTCCGCAGGCGGAGCAGTTTGGACTGTTTAATGCGCTGAGATCGGCCCAGTCGAAGGCGGCGACGCGGGTGTCACTTTGCCCGAAGAAATCGAGAGAAGCGAGCATGAACCCCTCGCCGCCTCCGTTGTTGTCGTACTGGGATGGATCAGCCGCTTGCGCCGGGATCACCTGATACCAACACGCGAAGCCTGCTGGGAGACCCTGGGCTACGTCACCAGTGCATGGCCCGTCCGGGGTGGGCAGGAGACCCATGTTCTCGATCGCGACGTTCACATTCGCCGCTGGCATGCCCTGCTCGAGGGCGGTCTTGTCGAAAGCGAGTTCTTGTGCCCCGTTGAAGGCTCCACCGCCGAAGCCCGTGTCGTTCGAGTTGATCGGGAATTCGTCGTAAAAGACGAGGAACGCGTCTTGCGTGGTAGCGATCTTCGCGAAGTCGTTCAACAGGTACGGGTAGCCGGGCTCCGCCGGGTTGTAGTCAGCGTTGAGGAAGTAGACGTTGTAGGGACCAAACGGGTTGTTCCCTGTCGTCACCGCGATGCCCTCATTGCAGGTGTTCGCAACGGCCTTTGGACCTTCGACGAAGCAACCCGAGAACGGGCCGTCGTTCGCCTCGCTCGTGGCGGAGACGATCTCGGTGAAGAACCAGTGTCCGCCGTTTTGGTAGTCGTAGGTGCAGGAGATATCCCCGCCACTGCTCCAGTTCCTGGGGCTCCCCAGTCCCATCATCGTGTCCAAAGAGATCACGGACGACACCCGGTGCAGAGCGGTGTCGAAGACGACGATCTCGCCGATGTTGTTGTCCTCGATGACGTATCCGTTGCCCGCGCACAGGCCCTGGTCAGCGGGTTCGATGTCGCCGACTTTCGTGTTCGTCGACAGCGTGCCGCTGTCGACGGCATTCAGGCCGTTCACAGCGGTCACGCCGCGCGACGAGTTGCTTATCGTGTCGCAACCCGCACCCGGACAGGTCACCGTCGGGGGCGACGGGTCAGGCCCATCCCCTGCTTTGCGCGGTGCCGGCACCACATGGGGAATGTCGGCGGCGGAGTTCGTCGCGGCGTTGGGCGATGCGGTGGCGCCGGTCGAGGAGGACGAACTCGAGGAAGGCGAGATGGCTGGTGTCGGGAACGGACCCGTGAGTAGCGAACAACCGGCATAGTTGCAACCCGTTGCGGCTGAGCCAACGAATGTCGGCGAGCCCTGACCCAGGTTCGAAGCCGTAACCCCAGAAGGGTTTGCCGCCTTCGGTGCCAAATGAATGGCGCTGTTCCTTGGTGGCGAAGCTGAAGCGCTCCCGGAGGCGGCAAGCAGCCCTACCACGAGCGAAAGTGCTGAAAGCAGAGAAACGATGACCGCTTTTCTGTATCGCAATTACTTCCCCCTTCATAAAGGGGTGCTCGCGCCTTCGCATGGCCTGGGCTTGCATTTCATGTGGTCTGGCCGGTTGCACCCGAGGCGTGACGTCTTGTCGAGCGGAGGGTATCTGGACATCGCATTCTGGTCAACGCGCGCGTCGTGTCGTGCGCTTTTCTCCCGGAATTCGACGTTGCGTTTACAGGAAAAGATGACAGTGCTATTACAGGTAAAAGTCGGTTCGCATTCGCCGAGCGACCCGTTTGCGCGCGTCGTGATCACGTGGAAGCCCTACCGAGGCTGGCTCACCATGTCGCCGCTTACCTCGTAGTCGGCAACCGGGCGTCCGAGCCACCGAACCTCGCGCCATACATCTCGGTTGCAAAGCCTCCCTGCAGCGGACCCGCAATAGCGAATTCATCCGACGGTTTCACCGATCTTTGGACTGGGCTCGGCGGGAATCGTCTAAAGAACCTTCGCTTGTTTGCCACTAAAAGTGGCGCTCCCACCCGCCGTTAATCACTCAGCGTGCCATAACACTCTCTCAGCGTGGTCTTAGGGAAGTTAGGGAGGAGGAGCGCCATGGCCGACGACAGCCGCTATTCGCACGAGGCGACCTCCAACTCGATTGACCCCGTTCCAACGATGGACCGGATCGCCGAGGAGGCACTCCACCTCATCCCGTCCGCAGAGGGATCATTCGTCGAACTCGTCGACGGAGACGAACTCGTCTGTGTGTGCGGAGCAGGCACCCTGGCGAGATCGGCCGGCCTACGGCTCGGCGTCGACCGAAGCCTCTCCGGACTCGCCGTCAGCAGCCGCTCGACACTCCGCT
>JBAVUF010000099.1:0-11533 GCA_049696635.1 Acidimicrobiales bacterium
GCCCTCAGCCTCGCCGCGGGCGAGACCTTCGGAGCGTTGCGCCGCTCCGGCTTCCGTCCGCTATCGCTGTTCGGTCTCGTCGCGACCGCCGCCGCGATCGTCTTCGCGTATCTGAAGGGGCCGGTCGCCGACCCGGTTGTGCTTGCCGGACTCGTCGTTCTTTGTGGATCCGCGCTCGTCGTCTCAACGGTCGAGCGATCGGCGGTCGAAGACCTGGGGGTCACCGTCCTCGTCGTGACCTGGATCGGCGTGCTCGGGTCCTTCGCCGCCTTGCTCGTCAACCCGACGACGTTTCCCAACCGCCACGGGGTGGCGTTCCTTGGAGCTGTCGTCGGCATCACGGTGGCGCACGACATCGGGTCATACGTCGTCGGCTCGAGAATCGGCCGGCACCGCTTCGTTCCACGCGTCAGTCCCGGCAAGACGATCGAAGGGCTGTTCGGCGGGAGCGCGCTCGCGCTCTTGGTCGCGGGATTGCTCGTCGCTCGTGTGCACCCGATGACCGTGGCCGCCTCGCTCGGCCTCGCCGCGGTCGTCATCGTCTTCGCGCCGCTCGGCGATCTCGTCCAGTCGCTCGTGAAGCGCGACCTCGGCCTCAAGGACATGGGCCGTATGCTGCCTGCGCACGGGGGGATCTCAGACAGGATTGATTCGATGCTCTTTGTTCTCCCGGCGGCGTTCGTCTTCTTCCGCCTAGTGCACCTCGGATGACCACGCCCCGCACCGTTTCGGTGATCGGCTCAACCGGTTCGATCGGCAGACAGACGCTCGACGTCATCGAGCGCGAGTCCGACTCGTTTCGCGTCGTCGGAATCGGGGCCAATCGTTCGATCGACGAACTCGCACGCCAAGCGGAGACGTTTCGACCTGAGGTCGTCGCGATCGGCGATGCGTCGCTCGCTTCGGAACTCGTCTCGCGTGTGCCCGAAGGCACCGAGGTACGCGTCGGTGAATGCGGACTCGCGTCCTTGTGTGAGATCGCCGAGGTCGCGATCAATGCCGTCGTCGGTTTCGCCGGTCTCGGCGTCACCGTCGCCGCGTTGAGAGCACGGCGACGCCTCGCCCTCGCGAACAAGGAGTCGCTCATCGCCGGAGCACCCGTCGTCCAAGCGGCGCGAGCGACCGAGGGCGCGGAGATCGTTCCCGTCGACTCCGAGCACTGCGCGATCCACCAGTGCCTGGGGGAGCGGCGCAGCCTCCGGATCGACTCAGCCGACGGCCCGGAGCCTCCTCCAGATGTGCGGCGCCTCGTGCTGACGGCATCCGGGGGACCGTTCCGGGGACGGCGTCGCGCCGAACTCTCCTCGGTCGGCGTCGACGACGCGCTCGCCCATCCGACGTGGAAGATGGGACCGAAGATCACCGTCGACTCCTCGACGCTCATGAACAAGGGCCTCGAGGTGATTGAGGCACATGCACTCTTCGGCGTCGACTACGACCGAATCGAGGTCGTCATCCACCCGCAGTCGGTCGTCCATTCGATGGTGGAGTTCACCGACGGCGCGACGATCGCCCAGCTGTCGTACCCGGACATGCGGCTCCCGATCGGCTACGCGTTGGCGTACCCGGAGCGCCTGCGTGAGCCGTTCGGCGCCATCGACTGGTCCCGTCTCTCGCAGCTCGACTTCGCGGTTCCCGACTACGAGACGTTCGTCTGTCTTGGACTTGCGTTCGCGGCTGGTCGCGCCGGCGGTTCTGCCCCGGCGTGGCTGAACGCGGCGAACGAAGTTGCCGTCGCGGCGTTTCTGTCCGGCCGAATCGGTTGGCTCGACATTGCGTCGGTCGTCGAGGAGACCCTCGAGCGTCACGAGGAGTCGAAACTCGTCGAAGTCGAAGATGTGATCGCCGCGGATGCCGAGGCGCGCGCTGTTGCATCGGGCGTGATCGAGCGCAGGATCCGGGTCGCATGAGCGAGCAAGCGGCGATCACCGGCGGCGAAAGACCGACACCCTCGAACACCGGGGCGATCGCCCGCCTCGTCGGCGCCGTCGCTTTTTTCGTGGTGATCGCCGCGGTCTTCCACGGTCTCGACGTGTTGTTGGTAGTCGCCGCGCTCGTGCTCATGGTGATGCTGCACGAGTTCGGGCACTTCATCACCGCAAAGGCATCAGGGATGAAAGTGACCGAGTTCTTCTTCGGGTTCGGCCCGCGCCTGTGGTCGATCCGTCGTGGCGAGACCGAGTACGGCGTGAAGGCGATACCCGCAGGGGGCTACGTCCGCATCGTCGGCATGACCTCGCTCGAAGACGTGCCGCCCGAAGACGAAGCGCGTAGCTACCGCGAGGCGACCTTCCCCCGTCGGCTCCTCGTGGCGGTGTCGGGGTCGGCGATGCACTTCATCATCGCGTTCGTGCTGTTGTTCGTGATGATCGCCTTCACCGGCACCCCGAAGACACTGCCGAATCCCGAAGTGGGCGGGCTCACCGCCTATTCGAACCGCACGAATCCCGCCAAGGCCGCGGGCGTGCGGTCGGGCGACTTCCTTGTGGCGGTCGATGGACACCACTACACGAACGTCGACCGGTTCATCACGTTCATCGAGAACCACCCCAATGACACGGTTTCGCTCACGGTGCGACGCTCGGGCCGCCTGCTCACGTTGCCGGTGCACGTCATCGACGGTCGCTCCGCGGACCTCGTCGCGGATCATGATCAGCCGGAAAAGCAGGGCAGCCGTCCCGTTGGAGTGATAGGGGTCGATTTGAACACCTCGGCTCTCGTCACCTACCCGGTGCTCGACTCAGTCCCGCGCGCAGGCGTGCTGCTCGGCCGGGTTGTTCAGGTGACGGGGAGCGGGTTCGCGCAAGTCTTCTCGTTCCACGGGCTGCGCACCTTTGTGCACGAGGTCGCATCGGCCCGCAATGCGCCCTCGACTCCGACGTCGCAGGGATCCAGTTCGACGAAGTCGTCATCCTCAAGTTCGGGCGAGTTGCTATCGCTCCCGGGTGCCGTCGACGTCGCCGTGCAGGCACTGCAGAACAACGTGTCGGAGCTGCTCTACATCCTCGTCGCGATCAACTTGTTCGTCGGCATGGCTAACCTCTTCCCGATGTTGCCGCTCGACGGCGGCCACGTCGCGATCGCCATCTACGAGCGCATTCGCTCGCGTCCGCGTCGCGGCCGCGTTTACCACGCCGACGTCCGCAAGCTGATGCCCGTCGCGTACGCCTTTTTGGCGGCTCTGGTCGTGCTCGGGCTTTCGGCGCTCTACGTGAACATCGTCCAGCCGCCCTCGCTGCCGCATTGACAAGCGATTTCTCGCTGCGCTTGCAAAGGTTGCCCTCTCCGAGCGCCGTAGGCTTGGCGTATCGGTGCAGCGTGCGCCGCCAAGGCATCGCGTAGGAGACGCCGTCGTGGAATTGTCCGAGGTCACCCTGCCGAAGCGTCGGCCGACGCGTCAGATCCGCATCGGTTCGGTCCCAGTCGGCGGCGGCGCGCCGGTGTCGGTGCAGTCGATGACGACGACGAAGACGGCGGACGTCGAAGGAACCCTCCAGCAGATCTACTCGCTCGCCGGCGCCGGCGCCGACATCGTGCGCTGCACGTGCAATGAAGCAGAGGCCGCCGAGGGGCTGGCGCGGATCATCCCGCGCTCGCCGGTCCCGATCGTCGCCGACATCCACTTCCACGTCGAAATGGCACTTGCTGCGCTCGAGGCCGGGGTGCAGGGGCTGCGGCTTAACCCGGGAAACCTGCGCAAGCCCGAGGAGATCAAGCTCGTCGCGACGGAGGCGAAAGACCGCGGCGTCCCGATCCGCGTCGGGGTGAACGCGGGGTCGCTACACCCGGACCTTTTCAATAAGTACGGCGGCGCCACCCCCGAGGCCCTCGTCGAGTCGGCGAGGATCGAGCTCGCCTATTTCGCCGAGGTCGGCTTTGAGGACGTGAAGATCTCGGTGAAGGCCTCGAACGTGCCCCTGATGGTCGCCGCCTACCGCCTGGCCTCGGAGACCTTCGACCACCCATTGCACCTCGGCGTCACCGAGGCGGGTCCGCCGCCCGCCGGGCTGATCAAGGGGACCGCCGGGATCGCGACGCTCCTTCAGGAGGGGATCGGGGACACGATCCGCTACTCGCTCACCGCCGATCCCGTCGAGGAGGCGATCGCCGGGCGCAGGCTGCTCGAGTCGCTCGGGCTGCGCGAGCGCAAAGGTCTCGATCTCATCGCCTGCCCATCGTGTGGGCGGGCGGAGATCGACGTCATCGCGGTTGCCAAGGAGGCGGAACGCGTGCTCGAGGATCGCAAGATTCCTCTGCAGGTCGCCGTGATGGGCTGCGTGGTGAACGGCCCCGGTGAGGCGCGGGGCGCCGACCTCGGGATCGCCGCCGGCAAGCGCAAGGGGCACTTGTTCATCAGGGGGAAGATTGTCCGTGTCGTGCCCGAAGACGAGATGGTCGCTGCGCTCGTCACCGAGGCCGAAAAGATCGTCTCGGAGGGCATCGACGCCCGACTGGCCGCCGCCGACGCGGGTGCCGAGCGCCAAGCCGAGGAGGACCGCCGCGTTCTCGTCGCCGAAAAAGGCGTCGACGCGAACCATTCTGAGGACGTCGTCGTGAAGATCCGCAAGCGCCTGTCGACGTCGACCGACGCGCCCTCGAACTGAGCGCACGTGGTCATCTCCACGCGTCTTCCCAGCTCGCGCCCAGAAAGGGCCGGTACGATGCCGGTCCGAGGTTAGGGAGACTGAACACAAATGGCATCGAATCGGCGCTCGACGAAGCGTCCGAACCGTCCGGCCCAGCGCACGAGCCAGAACGGGCCGCGCCGTCTCGGCGGACAGCCGCCGCCGCAGCGCTCCGCGAGCGCACAGCGCCGCTACGAGCGCTCACGGCGCTCGCGCCGCAGCTCGGGGCTGCAGGCATGGGCGGGGGTCTTGGTCGTCGTGGCGGTGGTCTTGGCGTTCGCGGTCTACAAGTTGACCGAACACACGACGCCCCCGAAGGCCAGCAGCCATCTCGCGCTCGTCCCAGCTTCAGTCCTGTCCGAGCTGAAGTCGATTCCGGCAAAGACGTTCAACGCGGTCGGCACGGACGGCACTATCGATCCGTTCACCGAGACGGCGAAGCAATCCTTCCTCGGGTTCGACGGCAAGGCGCAGGTCGTTTTCGTCGGGGCGGAGTACTGCCCTTACTGCGCGGTCTACCGCTGGGCACTCGTCGTGGCACTCAGTCGCTTCGGTACCTTCACCAAGTTGCACCAGACGACGTCGTCCTACGACGTAGCGCCGGTGCCGACGTTCAGCTTCTTGGACTCCAAGTACACGAGCAAGTACATCTCCTTCACCGCATATGAGACGGCGGACCGCAACGGCAACGCGCTCCAAACGCCACCGAGTTACATCCAGAAGCTTTTAGACAAGTACGACGGGGTTGGCTCGACGAAGTCGAAGTTCAACAGATCGACTGGGGTGGGCATCCCCTTCGTCGATGTCGGGAACCAGCACGTGTCCTCTGGTGCGCCGCCGGTTCTCCTCAGTTCGCTCGACTATGTCGCCGGTGGCGGACCAGGGGGCTTCACCGGCATCGCATACGCCATCGCGCACCCGACGTCAGCGACCGGCAAGGCGATCAAGGCATCCGGATGGATCGCCGCGGCGAACTACGACATCGCGGCGATCTGCACCGTCGATGGTGGCAAGCCGGGAAGCGTCTGCCAGATGTCCGGTGTGAAGGCGGCGGAAAAGGTGATGGCGGCGGCGAAGAAGGTCTCCTAAGCATTGCCCAAGCCGCCGACTTCCGAACGGGGTCGTCGCGTCGCATTCGCGCCACCGCCACCGGAGATCCGACGGCGTTTCGCCTTCGGTTCGCGTGATGCGCGGCGTAAAGAGCGCGCCGTCGATGAAGCGACCGAGCCGTCTTTTGTCGAGAGAATCGATCCTCGAAACGTCATCGTCTTGCTTGCCTCGCTTGCTGGCGTCGGTGTCGCGTTCTACCTCACGCTGGCGCACTTTTCGGCTGGACTACAGCTCTCGTGTCCCGAGACCGGCGCGATCAACTGCGAGGCAGTGACCCGAAGTCCGGAGTCGTACGTCTTCGGGATTCCGGTTTCGCTGCTCGGGTTGATCTACTTCGTCGTGATGACGGGCTTCTCGCTACCTGTGGTCTGGCGCTCGAAAGTACGCGTCGTTGCGCAAGCGCGCCTCGCCCTGGCCATCGCCGGCATCGGGTTCGTCTGCTACCTCGTCTACTCCGAACTCTTCGTCATCGGCAAGATCTGCCTGTGGTGCACCGGCGTGCACGTGCTGACGCTGATCCTCTTCGCGGTGATCACGACTGGCTGGCGTCAGATGTCGGAGTACGCGACCGACCCGCTTCGCCGATAACGACCCGACGTTCGCGTGGTCCTTGTGACTGACCCCTCGCTCAGACCGAGTGTCCATCCCCGTTTGACACTGGCACGGACTCGGCCAGCCGCGGCGTGAGCGGTACCTCTGCGATCTCTTGGGGTTCTGGGACCTTGGAATCTGCGACGCCGATCGCCTGCAGGTCCTCAAACCGGCGCGCTTGAGGCATCAGACGACGCTCGAAAGAACCCACGAGTTTGTTGTATGCCTCGACTCCCGATCGCAGCCGATTGCCGAGCTCGGAAAGGTGCGTCGCGACCGTGCGCAAGCGCCCGTAGAGCTCTTTGGCTGCGGCGGCTATTTCCTGTGTGTTGCGGGTGACGGCTTCCTGTTGCCAACCAAAAGCCACCGCCTTCAATAAAGCAATGAGTGTCGTCGGGGTGGCGATGATCACGTTCTCGGCGATTGCCCTTTCAAAGATGCTCGGGTCGTACTCGAACGCGGCGGCGAGTAGCGGATCTCCCGGGATGAAGGCAACGACGAAGTCAATCGATCCTTTGTAGCCACTTTGATAGGACTTCTTGGCAAGCAGCTCGACATGAGATTTCAGCTGCGCAGCGTGCCTGCGCATGCATTCGTCGCGCGTCTCCTGGTCGCTAGCGGCGAGGCCGTCGAGGTATGCATCGAGGGGAACCTTTGAATCGACGATCAGCTCGCGCTGATTCGGGAGATGAACGACGACGTCGGGGCGTTGCCGATCGCCCATGCCGTCGACCATCGCCACCTGCTCGTCAAAGTCGCAGTGCTCGACCATTCCCGCGAGCTCGACGATGCGACGAAGCTGGTGCTCGCCCCAGCCGCCGCGAACCTCGGGGCGTCGGAGAGCGCTGACCAAATTGCCGGTCTCGCGTTGCAGGTTTGCATTTGCTGAGGCGAGTTGCTCAAGTTGGTTCTTGAGTTCGCCTTGCAGTCGTGCGTTCGTCGATTGGAGATTGTCGACTCGGTCTTTGTACTCCTTGAGCTGTTCGGACACCGGGCGAACGAGCTCGGCCACGACGTCGTTCAGTGCTGACTGACGTCTTTCGAGTTCCTCTGTCGCCAGCCGTCTGTTGTTGTCCTCAATTTGCCGGAACAAGACTGCAGCCTGCTCGGCTGCAGACTTTGCCGAGGCCTGCGAGACCTCGTTGACTGCGGTGCCACGAATTTGCGCGTATCGCGCGCGCCACCAGAGCGCGGTGACGACCCCGCCGACGATCGCCCCGAGAACGATCCCGACGACGAGGGATTCAGTGCTCGTCATTGGTCATCACGCGGAACGCGACGAGGGGAACGGCGGCGTTGGCGGCGAGCGAGCTCGCGTTTGGGTTGCGCCATTGACCGGGCAGGTTACCGACCGGCTGTCACAAAGTGGTTGACCTGGGAAAAAACCTACGTGATGCCCTGGCTCGAGACCGTGATCGGGTGACGCCAGACGAGGATCTCCAAGCCGTAGGCGATCCAGACGTGAATCGGCTTGCCGAACGTCGACGTCGCGGTGAGGACGTTCACGTTTCCGAAGTTCAGCGTCGGATTGAGCGCCAGGAACTGGAAATGATGCCCCGCGTACCATGACGCGTCCGACTCACGGTCGTAGCGGACGAGCGTCCCGTTCGGCTTCGCCGTGATCGGTCGGACAACGACGCCGTTGTCCGATTCGACCGTCACAATCGACGATGTCCAGTAGTCGCCCAGGCCTTCGTGAAGATGGTGACGCTCGAGAAAGGTCGCCAACTTCGCGTACGGATCGAACGGCTTCGTCTGAGCGAGCTCGAACCCCGTCGCGGACGCAAGGGACGCGGCGACTGCGACTGCAGCCGTGGCGAGGACGAGCGGGATCACGCGGGGAATGGCGTCGCGTGATCGTGCGAAGTATGCCGCGAGTCGGGTGGCGTAGCGCGCCATCAGGATGACGCCGAAGATCAGTGACGGCACGAGGTATCGCCCATAGGCGAAGATCGGCTCGGTCGTAAGCGCGAGAAAGACGACGAGACCGCCGAGCGCTCCGAGGACGAGAAAATCATCCATCGTCGAGCGCGGCAAGGATTCGACGCTCCCCGTGTCGCCGACAATCAATGCTTTGACGAGCGAAACGATGCCCAGCACGAGGCTTGCCCCGATGAGGACGAGCACGACGGCGTGGGCGTACACGAACGACGTGGGAGCGCCGCCGTTGCCATACGCGCTCGACCCGACGCCGACGAGGTTGGCAAAGTAGTGGCCCGCGAGTTTGAGATTCGCCCCGAACATCATCGAGTACGGCGCGCGCGGATTCGGTTTGATGAGAGCGAACGCGCCGAACGTCTTCGTGATCTCCCGCACGATCAGGGCGATCACGACGCTCGCCACCGCGGCAGTGGTGGACGCCAGGGCGACCAGCACTCTCCTCGCCCTTAGTGCCGCGGCGGCGCCGCCAAGGAAAAGCGGAATCGTTCCAAGCGCGAGCACCTGCAAGTCGCCGAGCGCCCCCGCGGCGAGGAAGACGACCGCGACCACCCAGCGCCGCCAGTCGAACCGGTGGTCTTTCAGGGCGATGAAGGCGATGAGCGCGCACAAGACGGTGTCAACGTGGAGAGGGCCGCGCAGGAAGAAGTACGCGAGCAGGTGCGTCGGCAGGGCGAGCACGGCGATTACGACGCCCGCTCCGACGAGTCCGACAAGTCCGCGTTGCCCGTCGCGGGCGATCAGGGCGCCGGCGACGACGACGAGCGCGGCGATGATCGCCGGAATGAGATGGAGGAGGTAGCCGTGGATGCCGACGATCGCGAGCGCGACCGCGTAGTAGAGCGCGTCGAGGAGCCAGAACGAGTCGTACGAAAGCGACCAGCCGTGCAGGGCGACGTCACCGTGGATGATCGCGTTCCCCTCCAAGACCACCGTCGCACCGTCGGAATCGGGCAGGAAGGCGTGCGTCGAGACGAGGTAGAGGAAGGCGCTCAGCGCGACGAACGCCACGAGCGCGATGAGCGCGACAAAGAGTCCTCGGCGCCTTCCCCAACCGGCGCTCTCCTGTCCGACGAACCGCTCGGCTGCGATCGCCTGACCGCCGGCGGGCGCGCGCCGAGATTCCTCGAGGGTGCCGGACATCGCCAAAAGGTATCTGGTCTCTGCCGCCCCCCACGGCGCAACGAAGACGGCGAACGTCAACGTCCGCACGCTCCGATGAGGTGCGCTTATGTAGGCTGTGAGCTGGACATTTTCAGGAGCGGAGATGGGATTCGACCTTAAAAGCGTGCTCGACGCCCACAAAGGCGAGAACTTCGATCGCTACGAGCGGTACATCAACCCCCGACTGGTGCAAGTCCTTTCGTCGATCGGATTTGGCCGCTTCTACACCCGGGCTGAGGGCGCGTACCTGTTCGACGACGAAGGGAACCGCTACCTCGACTTCCTCGCCGGTTTTGGTGTTTTCGGCCTCGGTCGCGGCCACCCGGTCGTAAAGAAAGCCCTCCACGACGCGATCGATGCCGATCTGCCGAATCTGGTCCAGATGGACGCGCCCTTGCTGGCGGGCGTCCTCGCAGAAGAACTGCTTCGCCGGCTCCCGAAATCGCTGGGCCGGGTCTTCTTCACGAATTCCGGTGCGGAAGCGGTCGAGGCCTCCCTCAAGTTCGCGCGCTGCGCGACGGGACGTGACCGAATCCTCCACGCCGACCACGCCTTCCACGGCCTCACCTATGGCGCGCTCTCGCAGAATGGCGGTCGCGAGTTCCGGAAGGGATTCGGTTCGCTGCTACCTGGAAGCGGCGAGGTCCGCTTCGGCGACACCGAATCGCTTGAGCAAGCGCTCCGACGTCGCGACGTCGCGGCCTTTGTGATCGAGGTCATCCAAGGAAAGGGTGTGAACGTCGCTGCGCAGGAGTACTGGGACGCCGTCAGCGAGCTCTGTCAGAAGTATGGGACTCTCCTCGTCGTCGACGAGGTGCAGACTGGCCTCGGCCGGACGGGCAGTTTGTGGGCGTACGAGCACTACGGACTCTCACCGGACGTCGTGACGCTGTCGAAGGCGCTTTCGGGGGGGTTCGTCCCGGTCGGTGCGATGGCGTGTTCGACGGAAGTCTCGGACAAGGTTTATTCGTCGATGCAACGGGCGATGGTCCACTCATCGACGTTCAAGAACAATCAGTTGGCGATGGTCGCGGGCTTGGCGACGCTCGCGACCATCGATGACGAGCACCTCGTCGACCGGGCGCGACTGACGGGCGTGGAGTTCGAAAAGGCCCTCGCGCCGCTCGTCGACCGTCACGAGAGCTTCCGGTCGGTGCGCGGCAAGGGGTTGATGATCGGCCTCGTTTTCGGAGAGCCGAAGTCGTTCGGCCAGCGGGCGCGCTATCGACTCTTGGAGACCGCCCACACCGGGCTTTACTCCCAGATCATCGTCGGGCCGCTGTTCACCAGGCACCGGATCCTGACACAGGTCGCAGCCGATTCGATGAACGTCGTCAAGTTGCTCCCGCCGCTCACGATCGGACAGGAGGAGGTCGACTACTTCACCGGAGCCTTGGACGACGTGCTCACCGACGCCGAAAAAGGGTCGTCGTTGATCTTCGATTTCGGACGCTCACTCGTCAAAGGGGCGCGCCGTCGCGCAAGCTGATCGCTCGCAGACCAATCGAACGATGATGTCGGCTCGACGCCGACTCGGGATTGTCGCGGTGCTCGTCGTCGCCAGCGCACTGCTCGCCGGCGCGTGCGGAAGGACCGACGCGCCGAATGCGCCGCCATCGCCGTCGACGACGACGCTGCCACCTTCGCTTCCCGTCGCAAACTCCGGCGTCGGCGGCCCGTTTGGCGCCGTCGGACCCGTCTACCGCGTCGCCGTCGAGCGACTCGGTCGGAACCGCATCGCGCCGAGCCAGACGACTGGTCGATCCGTCTCTCATGCCGTTCTCGTCGCGTACCGGCAGTTCGGTTCGGGTCCGAATCTGCTCCTCATCAGCGGCGAGCACTCGACGATGACCTCATGGGACCCGAAGTTCCTGCTCGATCTCGCCACGCACTTCACCGTGACGGAGTTCGACTTCCCCGACGTCGGCTACTCAGCGCCTGACAGCCGGTACGAGAGCGTCGCCGCACTCGCCGACGACACGGCGGGCCTCGTCTGGGCGCTCGACCTCGACAAGCCGACCGTGCTCGGCTGGGGCTTCGGCGGCGAAGTCGCGCTGTCCCTCGTCGAACGGCACCCCGGACTGATCTGGCGCCTGGTACTCGCC
>JBAVUF010000100.1:0-4155 GCA_049696635.1 Acidimicrobiales bacterium
GTTGGGCGGAGTCGTCGGCGTTTCGCGTGTCGTGACGAGCAACGGATGGCGCCCGCACTCCCAGCAGGTGGGCCAGACGGGGACGAAGATCGCGCCGCACCTTTACCTCGCCTGCGGGATCAGCGGCGCGATCCAGCACCTCGCCGGGTGCCGGGGCGCGAAGACCGTCGTCGCGATCAACACCGACGGCGAGGCACCGATCATGCGCCGGGCGGACTACGCGGTGATCGGCGACGTCAGCGACATCGTTCCGGCGCTGATCGCCGCGATCCGTGAGCGGCCCGGCAGGTGAGGGCGATGTCGCTCGTCGTTGGCGTCTACGCCTTCGGAACTGACGAGGCTGGTCTGATCGACCGAGGATGGACGTGAACTACGACCTTGTCATCGTCGGCGGTGGCTCGGCCGGCAGCGTGCTCGGCAACCGCCTCAGTGCCGACCCGTCTCGGACGGTGCTGCTGCTCGAAGCCGGACGGACGGACTACGTCTGGGACCCGCTGATCTCGATGCCCGCCGCATTGACGATGCCGATCGGCAATTGGCTCTACGACTGGAAGTTCGAATCCGAGCCCGAACCACACCTCGGCGGCCGGCGCGTCTACCACGCCCGCGGAAAGGTGCTCGGCGGCTCGGGGAGCATCAACGGGATGATCTTCCAGCGCGGCAACCCCATCGACTACGAGAAGTGGGCCGCAGAGCCCGGGATGGCACAGTGGGACTACGCGCACTGCCTGCCGTATTTCAAGCGGCTGGAGAACTGCCTCGCCGCCACGGCGGACGATCCGTTCCACGGCCACGACGGCCCGCTCGTCTTAGAACGCGGTCCCGCGTCGAGCCCGTTGTTCACCGCCTTCTTCGAAGCCGTGCAGCAAGCCGGCGAACGGTTGACCGACGACGTCAACGGCTACCGCCAAGAAGGGTTCGCGCCGTTCGATCGAAACGTCCATCGGGGGAGGCGGCTCGGGCCATCGCGCGCCTACCTCCATCCGGTGATGGGCCGTTCGAACCTGCACGTGAAGACGTTGGCGACGGTATCTCGCATCCTCTTTGACGGGCGGCGCGCCATCGGCGTCGAGTACCGCCGCGGTCTCGGACCGCTCCGCCGGGTTTTCGCGGGCGAGGTGATCCTCGCCGCCGGTGCGTTCCTCTCACCGGCGCTCCTGCAGCTGTCGGGAATCGGCAACGCCGACGAACTAAAGGCGCTCGGCATCGAACCTGTCGTGAGCCTCCCCGGTGTCGGCGAGAACCTCCAGGACCACATCGAGGTGTACGTCCAGCACAAGTGCACCCAGCCGGTCTCGGTCGCACCCGGTCTTTTGTTGCGGAACCGGCCGAAGATCGGCCTCGAATGGCTGTTGTTCCGAAAAGGGCTCGGGGCGACGAACCACTTCGAAGGCGGCGGGTTCGCACGCTCGAATGACTTGGTCGACTACCCGAATCTGATGTTCCACTTCTTGCCGATCGCCGTGCGCTACGACGGTTCCCAACCGGCGGGCGAGCACGGCTACCAGGTCCACATCGGTCCGATGTACTCGGACTCGCGCGGCAGCGTGAAGATCCGCTCAAACGATCCCCGCGAAAAGCCGGCCCTGCGCTTCAACTACTTCTCGACCGAGATGGACCGGCGCGAGTGGGTCGAGGCGATTCGGCTCGCGCGCAGGATCCTTTCGCGGCCGGCCTTCTCGGCGTTCGACGGCGGCGAGATCTCGCCCGGATCCGACATCCAGTCTGACGACGAGATCCTCTCGTGGGTGGCGCACGACACCGAGACCGCGCTTCACCCCTCGTGTACGTGTCGGATGGGAGTCGCTGACGACGCGGTCGTCGACCCGGACTCGCTGCGCGTGCGCGGTGTCGAGGGTTTGCGCGTCGTCGACGCCTCGGTTATGCCGACGATCACGAATGCGAACATCAATGCGCCGGTCGTGATGATCGCCGAGCGCGGCTCGGACATGATCCTCGGCAACGACCAGCTTGCTCCCGAACCGATCGCCTTCTACCGCCTGCGCGATGTCAAGGACGCGCCGGCAGCGATGCCCATTGACGCGGAGAATCGATGAGTCTCGGCTTGAGGAGTTGGGAAGGGGAGTGATGACCGACTACGCGATGTTCATCGCTGGTGAATGGGTGTCATCGGAGTCCGGCGCGAGTTTCGTCGCGACGAGCCCGTCGTCGAATGAGGTGATCGGAACGTTGCCCGAGGGAACGCGCGCCGACGCGCAGCGCGCCGTCACAGCGGCGAACGAGGCGTCAGAGCAATGGGCGTGTCGTTCCGCCTTCGACCGGCAAAAGGCGATGCGCCGAATCGTGCACGGCATCGATGCCCGCCGAGATGAGTTCGCTCGCGTGCTCACACTCGACCAGGGAAAGCCTCTCCGTGCTGAGTCCTACGACGAGGTCGAGGAGCTGATCACCTACTTCGAGTTGGCCGCCGAGGACGCGACCCGCCTCGAAGGCCTGCTACCGCCGTCGATCGACGCGAAAAAGCGCGTCCTCGTGTACCGGGTTCCCCGCGGCGTCGTCGGGGTGATCAGCCCCTGGAACTGGCCGTACACGATGCCCGCGGAGCTCCTTGCCCCGGCGCTCGCTGCTGGGAACGCCGTTGTGTGGAACCCGGCGTCCTCGACGAGCGTCTGCGCGGTGACCCTCGCCCAGGCGATCGCCGAGGCCGATCTGCCGCCAGGCGTCTTCAATCTCGTTACCGGGCCGGGGCGCGTCGTGGGCGACGAGCTCGTCGCCAACCCCGGCACGCACGCGATCGGCTTCGTCGGTTCGACCGTTGCTGGGATTTCGATCGCGCAGCGCGGGGCGGGAAAGGAACTCCTGCTCGAGATGGGCGGCAACGGACCGCTCGTTGTGCTCGCCGACGCCGATCTCGACGCCGCCGTCGATGCGACGCTCCCCGCGTGCTTCTTGAACGCCGGGCAGAGCTGCACGGCGGGGGAGCTGATCCTTGTGGAGCGACCAGTCCACGACGAGTACGTCGCGAAGCTGTCCGATGCGGTTGCGCGCGAGGTGCGCCTCGGCGACCCGTTCGATGACGAGACGACGATGGGTCCGCTGAACAACGCCGCCGGTGTGGACAAGACCGAGGCGCACATCGAAGAGGCGGTCGGAAAGGGAGCGGCGGTCGTCGTCGGCGGACACCGGGCCAAGGGATTCAAAAGCGACCTGTACTTCGAGCCGACGGTGATCGACGGCGTCGACCTCGCGATGACGATCGCCCGCGAAGAGACCTTCGGTCCGGTCGCACCCGTGGTCGCGATCGAGAGCGAAGCCGACGCGATCGACCTCGTGAACCACTCCGAATACGGGCTCCTCTCGGCGGTCTTCACTCGAGATCTCGCGCGTGGCCTTCGTTTCGCCGAGTCGGTGCGCACGGGGTGGGTGAATGTGAACGAGGGGACGAACTACTGGGAGTCGCACCTGCCCTTTGGTGGTCGATCGGGTTCGAAAAGCGGCATCGGACGTGTCGGCGGTCGCTTCCCGATGGAGAAGATGACGGAACTGAAGACCGTCGTGGTCAATTTCGGCGACTGATCGTCCGACGGGTTCTCGAGGACTCGACGGGATCCTCAGTCCTCACGCGGTCGGGTTGACGAACAGTTCGATGGCAAAGCCGATTCCCATCAGCGCCACGATCCATCGCAAACCGTTGCCGGACAGCCGTCGGGCGATACGTGGCCCCACCAAGCTGCCGGCGAACATCCCGGCCGCGAGCGGTGCGACGGCCAGCCATTCGACCCTTGCGAAGAGCGCCAACGTCATCGCCGCGACGATGGACGCCGCGCCGACGAGCATGTTCTTCAGCGCGTTCGCCCGCGCCCATTGGATCTCGACGGTCAGCAGCGTCACCGCGAGGAACATGATTCCGGAGCCCGCACCGAAGTAGCCGTTGTAAAGACCGACAGCGCCGAGTCCGACCGGAAGCGTCAATTCAGATCGGCCGCCGAGCCGTCCGCCGAGATGGTTCGCCAGCGTTGGTTGCGCGGCGATCGCCACCGACCCGATGAGCACGAGGTAGGGCACGACGCGAATGAAGACGCCGGATGGCGTCGACTCCAACAACACCGCTCCCGCGGCCCCGCCAGCTGCGGCGACCGGTGCCCAGCGAATCAGCCACGACGCGCGTCCGGCGAGTTCCGAGCGGGACGAGAG
>JBAVUF010000101.1:0-7058 GCA_049696635.1 Acidimicrobiales bacterium
CCCCCAGCCAGTCCGGCGCGGCGTCGAGGAGGAAGCGGCTGACCGCGCGCGTCCGGTCGAAGGTTTCACACAACAGCTCTTCGCCGGCGAGCACCCGCGCGAGGGAAACCTCGCGGCGGGCGACGATTGTGAGGCGGCGGACGGGCGGGTCGGTGACCGAACCGAAGGAGTCGGTCGCCGAGATCTCCAAGGGGAGTTCGACCCCGCCGACGCCGGCGAGATCGATCGCCAGACGCAAGAGATCGGGACCATTCGGCAGCGGCGGGATGCCCCAGTTGAACGTGAGGGGGAACGACCACTTGTCCGGGGGCTCTTCGTCGTCGGGGAGGGCGACGACGGCGTCCTCGAAGTCGAGGAGGGTGCGCGGGTCGACCTCGAGGGCGAGGTGGAGGTCGATCGGTCCGCCGCAACCCTCTTCGGGATGGAGGTCGACCTCCCAGAACTGCCGCAACGAGTACGTCTCGACGAAGTGCCGTTCGTCGTGGACGTGGAAACCGTGATCGGTCGCGTGGTCCTTCAGCTCCGCGACATAGCCCGCGACGTCGATGACGGCCATCGCGTCGAGTGTAGGGGAGGCCCTCTTTGGGCTTTCCTGCGGCCCGAACAGCAAGGCGCCGGAATCCGCCGCGAGCGAGCCCGGTAGCTTGCCTACGTGCACGCCGGCGATCTCTCCGCCCTCATGAATCGCGTCGTCGAGGCGATCGCCGACGCGATCTCCGAGGTCGAGGACTGGTCCGCGCCGGGTGAGCTCGAGGGTCAGTACCGAATCGACGTCGTCGCCGACAAGGTGGCCCTCGACGTGTTGCTCGGGGCGGGACTCGGCGTGCTGAGCGAGGAATCGGGTGTGACCGAAGGAGGCCGCGATCTCCTCGCGGTTATCGATCCGGTTGACGGATCGACGAACGCCTCGCGGCGCATTCCTTGGTACGCGACGAGCATCTGCGTCGTCGATGCCGCTGGTCCTCTCTGTGCCCTGGTCGTGAACCTCGCCGACGGAACGCGCTACGAGGCCGCACGCGGAGATGGCGCGACGCGAAATGGCGACGAGATCGCGGCGGCAAAGACCGACAAGCTCGCCGAGGCGATCGTCGGGGTCTCCGGGCTTCCCCATCGGGTGATCGGCTGGCGCCAAGCCCGCGCCTTCGGAGCTGCCGCGTTGGAGATCTGTGCCGTCGCTGATGGGCGGCTGGACGCGTTCTGCGAATGGGGATCTCGCTCGCTCGGGGTCTGGGACTACCTCGGCGCCGTGCTCGTCGCCACGGAGGCCGGAGGAAAATGCGCCGACGCGTTCGGCCGTGACCTCGTCGTCCGCAGCCACACGGAGCGTCGCAGTCCGGTCGCGGCGGCGTCGTCGTCTCTGCTCGACGAGCTCCTCGTCGCACGTCGAAACGGTGCTGAAATCGCGGAGAACAGATGACCGAATCCACGACATCGAAAGGGCGCGCCGCCTTTGACCGGTTGCTCACGCTGCAAGACGAGGATTCGGCGATCGACGCGCTCGAGCACCGCAAGACGACACTGCCGGCCCGCGTCGAGCTTGCCGATCATGAGCGAGCGCTTGCAGGGATCGACGCCCGAGAACGCGACGCGATCACCGCCCGGCAAGGACACGAGGCGCGCCTTTCCGATTTAGCGAACGAGGTGGCAGAGATCGTCGCCCGGGCGTCGCGTATCGACGAACGGCTCCGAGGTGGTGAAGCGGCGTCCTTTCGCGATCAGGAGGCGATGGCGATCGAGATGGGCAATCTCGACCATCTCCGCCGCGACCTCGACGACGAGCAGATCCTCGTCATGGAGGCGATCGAACCGCTCGAGACCGAGCTCTCGTCGCTCGCGGACTCCCGTAGCTCAGAGGGCGCCGCGGTCGCGCGCATAAGAGACCAGTTGTCTGTCGCAGAGTCAGAGATCGACGCCGAGATCGCGAGCCATCGTTTGAGGCGTGACGAGGTCGCAGCAACGATTCCCGACGTGTTGCGCGCCGATTACGAGCGGCTGCGTGCGCGCCTTGGGGGGGTCGGTGCGGCGCGCGTCATCGGAGGGATGTGCAGCGGTTGCCATCTGACGATCTCCGCGAGCGAACTCGACCACCTCCGTCATGCGGGCGATGACGAAATCGTGCACTGCGAGCAGTGCGGGCGGATTCTCGTCCTCTAATCGAGAGGCCGACGCCGATGGCTCAGCGATAACTGCTTTTTTCGCACTCCGAAGCACGCGATGTGTCGCGGCTCTTGTGTTCTTTTACGCGTTTGGACAGACTCCAATCGTGGCGAGGAAGAAATCACTCCGCGGCCAGTTGTATAGGACGGCACGCGACATGGGCAACGTTCAGGCAGCGGAGAAGGGTCCGGGCGCGTACGCGAAGCGGTTCGTCCGTCGCAAGGTCTACCGCAGGACGAACTCCTTCCTTGGCCAGTTGTTGCGGCGGATCGGCGGATAAGCGCCGAGCGAGACCAGCCCGTGGAGTTATGGGCCGGTGTAGCGAACGTCAAATTCGCCGGAGTTCGGCGTGTCCGGCGTCGCCAAGGTGACACCGTTCTGGACGAGTTCGACGCCCTCGGCGGGTGTCAGCGCCCAAGTGGGCAGACTCGTTGCCAGGTCAGAAAAGGTGACCGCTCCGAAATTCGCGAACGGGGCGAGCTGAGTCAAGGTCGTTCCCGAGTCCTCGACGATCCACTCCGCGGAATACCCGCCCGCATAGGCGAGTTGCGCGGTCGTTCCCGCCTTGGAGAAGGTGCTCGAGCCGCTGCCGTCTCCCGCGGTACCCCATCCCGCTCCCGTCAGCATGACGCCCGCGAGGCCTTTCGTCACGTCGTCGATCTTCGTCGTCCAGTGCCCGCCGGTGGTCTTGCGGACGCTCGCCTGCATCTCATCGCCAGGCGAAACGTCGAGGTTCGTGAACGTGATCGAAGCGTTCGGGTTCGACGGGTACAGCTCCCACCACGCGTCGTCTTCCTGTGCGCCGCCGACGCAGCGGTCCTCGGTGCCGGTCTGCAAGAGGGCACCGGAGTTACCGCCGCCCGGCCAGTGCACGCCGCCGATGCCCACCCATTCAGAGACCGAGGCGTTCGGGGTGTCGGTGCAGTTCAGCGTCGGAACGGTCCACGTCCCGCTTGTCGCGTCGATCACCGATTGCGTTGACGGCACGACGTAACCGGACCAGTTCGTGCTTTCGGTGTATTCGGCCGCCGTCGGTGCGGGCGTCCCGGCTTGACCGGAGTGGATGGTGATCGTCACTGGAGCCCATGTCATCGACGGCCCGCGCCGGGCATAGTCACGAAAGTGGGCGCGAATCGTCATGCTCGTGGTGTTAGCACCCAGTTCGATCGTCACACGTGCGATTCCTTGAGAACAGTTTTTCCACGAGCGCGGCAGCGAGTCGGCCACTTCTCGGTGTCCGACGGGGATGAGGCGGCAGCCGATCGCCCCCGTCGTCCGCATCGTTACCTTGACCGCGCCACCGCGCGATGGAAGTGATGTTCGGTCGGCTCGAATCGAAAGGATCACCGGATCGATGATCCGCGATTGTCCGGCTGCAGAGAGCGACACGCCGCCAGCTTGCGTCGCAAGAATAATCATTGCCGGGAAGACGGTCGCGACGATTATCGCGGGGAGGAGATGCTTCCCTGAGTGTTGACCGGCAATCACCGAGGGAACCCTAGGGAACGAGCATCCGGCGCGCCGGTTTCGGCAGACGCCGCGAGCTGATTTGCGTCGCACACGAGCGGACGTGCTCGAAGACCGTCGCTGGCTTTTTGAATCTTCCTCCCGCCGAGGGATGGCAAGTCTTCAATGGAGGGCGCTGGCGAAGACGTTGGCGATGGCACGGTACCCGGCAGCGTTGGGGTGCACGTCAGGCGAGGCACTCGCCGTCGTCGGACACATGTATGTCCAAACGCAAACCTGGAACACGTCCTCCGGCAATTGTTCGCCGTCGTAGCTGCGCACCGGCACGACCGTTCCGGTGTGGAAGGCCGAGGCCGCATTCGCCACGGCGACTCCCCGTTCCCTGAAGACCGTGGCGACCGCGACGTTCAATGACGTGACTCCAATCAGAGTGGCTGAAGCCTCTGACTTGCCGGTGACTCCGCCCGGGCGAAAAGCGAGCCCGAGATAGGGGTCGTAATAGTTCATTCCAACCGTCTGCGAACGAGGGTCGTCGCGTCTTAACGTGCCGTGCAGGTCGTTGAGGACGCGAGAGAGGTTCCTCGCGACGCGAGCAACTTGCTCGGTGAAGCAGGAAAACGCGGAGATGCCACTTTCTTGCGCGCACCGCGATATGTCGTTCGCGCCGATGTCGATCGTCACGAGCGCAACGTCTGAGTGGTGGTCGTCGAGGAAGACCTGAGCCGCCGCGAGCTGGTTCGGGGCGTGAAATTCGTGCTCATACAACTGCGCGCACTGGCTAAGCGCGGGATTCGAGACCATCGAGGTCGTCGTCTCGCCGGGACAGGCAAGATCGATGAGCCTCAGACCGAGTCGAGTCGCGAGATCGGCCGCGTAGCTCCCCGGATATCCCTGGTCGGGGTAGCCCGTTGCGACGTCGACGGGAGGGAGGTTCGATGCGAACTTCGGCTGATAGCCGGCGGCGAGGGAGTCACCGAGCGCGAGTAGGTACGGGCGCGACCGCAGGTGGCGAGGTGACGCGGCCGCTTGGACCGTCGCGACAGCCGTGAGGACAGCGAGCAGGGCGCCAACGGCAGCCAAGACACACGTCCGGTGAACGAATTTTGTGCCGATGAACACGGTCTCCGCCAAGTCGAAAGTTACGGAGAGGATAACGTTCGTCTCTCTTTCCTCATAGGAGCGAGCGATTGTGGACGACGAGCACGAGATTTCATACCTCGCGCTAGAGATCGGCACGCCCGTGCAGAGCTCCGAAGGCCATACGTTCGGGACGGTCGAACACGTCCTGCAGATCCCGAGCGAGGATCTCTTCGATGGGATCGTCGTCGCGACGAACAACGGACACCGGTTCGTCGACAAAGGTCAGATACGCGAAATCACTACCGAGGTCGTCTACTGCTTTCTGAACGACGAACAGGTATCTCAGTTGCCGCCGCCGTCGGGCCCCCCTTCCATGCACGTAGACCCGTTCCAAGACACCGGGCCATCGTTGAGCGCAAGGTGGGGTCGCCTATTTGGCCGAGAACGGTGGACCGAAGATAAGTAACTCTTCGGCAGCGGGCCCGCAGGCAGGCGGATCCGGCTGCATGGTTCACGCGGCGAGGCCACTGCCTGCTGGCACGAGCGATTCGCGTGCCCTCATCGTCGCTTTCAACTGTGGCGGGTTTGAGCTGATGCCCCGAGGAAATCGCTGCGCAATTCCGCCGTTCCCTCTCCCAGTAAGCCGTAGGAGCGGATACAGCTCGCATACTTGAGCGCTTCGGAGAGGAGCAGCGCGAGTTGCACCGCCGACCAACCCGATCAGGATTACGAGCGCGACATAACCACCTCGCTGGCGTCGCCAAGTGGTTACGAACCTGTACCGGGCTACACCGACCGTTCCGGGACTCAACAGGGCAGGCGCCTCCCTCAAGGTCGTCACTCACGGTGTGCCGACCATCTGTTCATTGTGTAGGCCCGTCTACCAGCCAAGAAGGGCGTCAGTCGGTATCTCGGGCGTCGTATTGCCACCCCGTTTCGGTCGGCATCACTGTCCGAGAACGCCGGGACAGTGAGACGTGAATTTCTCACTGCGGTGCGGCAGGAGGCTGGATCGCCCGGTCTATCGGGTCGAGGTTGCGTTCTTGTACTCGTCACGGCCAGTTCCAAGCAGAAGGTTGTCGAAACATTGGCGCAAATACGTGAATTGCCCTCCAGGCGCTAGCGCACCTTTTTGTCGCCGAGTTGGTTGAATTCGGCTACACAGTCCCTTCCGTTCTTTTTGGCTTGGTACATCGCCTTGTCGGCATCGCGGATCAGCGTTTCGGGGCTGTCTGCTGAAGTCTCAGCCAAGCGGATTCCGATGCTTGCCCGTACCTGCACCTCGCTCCCGTTGGCGGTGACGGGCGGCGCGAGCGCTGCGGCAATTCGCCCTGCAATCTCCCGCGCCTCGGCGCGATTGCGGACGTTCGCACAGCAGACGAATTCGTCGCCGCCGAAGCGGGAGAGCGTGTCCTCTGCTCGGAGCACCGATTGCAATCGCCGTGCAACCTCGACGAGGACGGCATCTCCAGTTAGATGCCCGAAGGGTTGTTCACGGTATTGAAGTGGTCGAGATCGCAAAACAGCACGGCCGTTGTGAAGTCAATCCGAGAGGTGCGAGCAAGCGCGTGCTCGAGGCGGTCAGCAAACAGGGCCCTGTTGGGTAGGCCCGTCAGGCCGTCGTGGAGAGCGAGCAGCCTGAGCTCATTTTCGGCTTGCGCCCGTGCCTGTTCGGCGACCTTCAGATCCGTGACGTCGCGTACAAGAAGACAGACCCTGGTGGCTGCCATCTCGCGTCGAACCTTGATCGGGGCGAGTCTTGCCTGAAACCAGCGCATGCCGGTCGGAACCCGGAGCGAGTACTCCCAGACTTCGGGCGAACCTTTGTCGAGGACGCGCCCGATGATCCGTACAAGAGCTTCGCCGAGGTCCTCGCCGATAACCTCCCGGACGCTTCGGCCCATCAGCTCGCCCCGCGGCCTGGCGAGCAGATGGTCCACTCGCGGTCCAGACACCCAAGTACACACCGTCACGATCGAGTTCGAAGACGATGTCGTCCAGTGACGAAAGCAGGGCTTCTCGGCGAGCCTCGCTCTCCTGCAGTGGCTCTATGACTGCGTATTCGCCTCCCGGCGTCGCCAAGTTGTCGGGGTCGCCGTGATCAGACATCGCAACTCCCTCCGCCCTTCAATGTAGTAATCAATTGTCAACTATCTGCAACAACTTCGTGCTTTGGCGATGCGATTGGGTGACGCTGAGTAATTGTGCAGAAGTAATGGTCTCGAAGACGAGGAGTGACTCGATCTCGGTGTTCGACGGACGCGGTCAGTGCACTCCCGTACACCGGCGAGACGACTTTCGATCAACGCGCCCCCGTGGCGCGTTGATCGAATCCTTTCGTCAACCGCCTGCAG
>JBAVUF010000102.1:0-2285 GCA_049696635.1 Acidimicrobiales bacterium
GCCCCGAGGCGTGCCCGGCGGCCCGCTCGAGCACCTTCATCCCGACCGAGGCGTACGGGCCGGAGTCCCCGACGAGGCGCGCCCTGAGCCCCGTGAGCATGCCGTTCTTGTCGCAGCCCGCCCAGTACTCGAGTCGGATCGGGTGGCGCTTCGGGTGGATGTAGAAGGACTCCTCCCGCGAGAGCGTGCATTTGACCGGTCGGCCGAGCAAGAACGCAGCGAGCGCTGTCTGCGCCTGATTCGCCATGTCCTCCTTGCCGCCGAAGGCGCCGCCGTTCGAGACCTGCTCGACGAGGATCCGCGCTTTGTCGATGCCGAGGACCGAGGCGATCTGGTTGCGGTCGTCCCACACCCCCTGGCCCCCCGAGAAGATCTTGAGGGTTCCGTCTTCTTGCGGGACGGCAAGTGTCGACTCGGGTTCCAAAAAGGCGTGCTCGACTCGTTGGGTCTGGAAGACCTCGTGGACGACGTGCACCGACTTGGCGAGCGCCGCGTCGACGTCGCCGCGGCAGTAGGCGCTGCGCGACAAGAGGTTGCCCTGCAAAGTCCACACCGCGTCCTCTTCGTCCTCGAGCGCCGCGACGGGATCGGTGAGCGGACGCAACGGGCGGCACTCGACTTCGACTAACTGGGCAGCTCGGCGCGCGATCTCTCGCGTGTCGGCGACGACGATGGCCATAATGTCACCGAGGTAGGACGTCCGACCACCTTCGGGGATGAAGATCGGCCAGTCCTGGTGGATGATCCCTACCCGGAGTTCACCCGGCACGTCGGCCGCGGTAAACACCGCGCGCACCCCATCGACCGCTCGCGCAGCGATCGTGTCGATGCGCACGACCTCGGCACGGGCGTGTTCGGCGAGTCGCAGCGCCGCGTGCAGCATGCCGGGAACGCGGAGGTCGTCGACATAGGCACGCCCGCCAAGCGCGTGATCCAAGCTGTCGTACTTAATGCCGCGTGCACCGATGCCGCCGGCGATCTCTGCCACTGGCGTCGCACCGCTCGCCAGGATCTCAACTGCGTCGAGGATCTTCGTGTAGCCGGTGCACCGACAAAGGTGGGCGCCCAAATGACGGCTCGCGTCTTCGCGTGATAGGTCAGCGCCTTTCTTGTCGACGAGCGATTTCACCCGCACGACGATCCCTGGCGTGCAGAACCCACACTGCAGCGCCCCGGTCGCCGCGAAGGCCGCGGCGTACCGCGCCCGCTCGTCGCTGTCGAGTCCTTCGAGCGTCACGACCGACTTTCCTGCGGCCTTGTCTAAGGAAATGAGGCAACTCACCGACGCCTTGCCGTCGATGAGTACGGTGCAGCACCCGCACTGTCCAGACGGCGAACAGCCGTCCTTCGGCGACGTGACGTTGAGCTCTTCGCGCAACGCCGCCAGCAAGTGCGGGTGATCGCGGCTGACCTCCACCTCCGCGCCGTTCAGTACGAATCGGACGGTGGCCGTGTCCTCGGAGCCGCTCGTTGCGACGGTCTGCGACATGGCGTCTCCTTAGGAAAGGGCAATTCTACCGAGATGTTCCGACGACTTCGTTCGCAGCGGTGTGGCGGTGCGCATTTCGTCGAACGACCTTCTCATTATTTCGACACTGCGAGATTTACGAATCTGCCGCAGGCGCCGGGGTTGTGCCTCCGGCGGCTGACATCTCGGGGGCGATGCCGGCCATCAAAAGCCCGATCGCTTCTCTTGTTGTCGTCCGGGGATCCGCGGTTCCGATGATCCGCCCTTCGTACATCACGACGATGCGGTCCGAGATCGTCATGACCTCGTCGAGGTCCTCAGAGATGACGAGCACCGCCGTGCCGGAATCGCGCTGTTCGACGAGACGCTCGTGGATGTACTGCGCCGAGCCGACGTCGATTCCCCGCGTCGGTTGCGCGACGAGTAGAACGCTCGGATGCCCAGAGAGCTCCCGAGCGAGGATCAACTTCTGGATATTGCCGCCGGAGAGGTTCCGCGCCGGGGTGTCGATGTCGGGTGTTTTCACCGCGAAGTCGTCGACGAGACGCTCGCAGTGGCGCCGGATGGCCTTTCGGCGCAAAAAACCGAACCGCGAGTACACGCGGCTGCGATTGTCCACGAGGATCAGGTTGTCCGCGACCGAGAAGTCCGAGATCACGCCGTCGCGCATCCGCTCCTCTGGGACGTACGCGAGCCCGGCGTCACGAACGCGACCGGGTGAGGCACCGGCGACTTCCTTGCCGTCGAGCAGGATCGACCCCGAAGTGGCCGGACGGATCCCGGCCACCGCCTCGGCGAGGTCCCGCTGGCCATTTCC
>JBAVUF010000103.1:0-5462 GCA_049696635.1 Acidimicrobiales bacterium
GTGCGCTATGTGCTCTCTGACCTCGCCGTCGCCTCGATCGCCCACCGCCCGCCGCACAGCCGCGCCGAGCTCGAGCACGTGCGCAACTTGGACCTGCGCTCACTCTCCCAGAACCTCGTCGGAGAGCTCCTCGAGGCCGTGAGAGACGGCGAGTCCCTCCGCCCTGCGGCGATCCTTTCTCCCCCCGGCCCCGATGGCGCCGTCGTCGCGAAACCGGCGGTTGCGCTGGCGCTCGCCTATGCCGGAGAGCTCGCCAAGGCGCTCGAGATCGATGCCTCCTTGTTAGCGACTCGTGCCGACATCGTCGACTTCTTGCAGGCACCGCCGGCGGGCCGGTTGACGAGGTCCTGGCGTCACCACCTCGTCGGCGCACCGCTCGCCAGGCTCGCGTCGGGGCACGCGGCGATCGCCTTGGAACGCGGCGGCCTTGTCATCGAAGAGCGCTCTCACCAACCGATCGCGAGCACCTGAGAGCCCAACCGGCTGGCACAGGCCCCGAACGTCGCGCTTAGGAGCCGTCTGAGCTGGCGTTCTCGCGGTCGCCCTCTGGACGCAGATCGACGGTCAGGGTGAGGATCCCTCCGTGAAGGCGCGCCTCGGCGTCGCCGAGCATCGCGAAGTCCATGTAGTCGGCTTCCATCTGCTCGATGAAGCGGCGGCGATCAGGGCCTTCGATCGGGGGGACGCCACGGTTGCGGACGGCCGCGGCCCGCTCTCGGAACCGGACGATCATCGCCTGGGGGTCGAAAGCTTCTGGCATTTTGCGGACTGTACCTGGGCAACCGACACCGAGACGCGTCGGTTTTCCCACGTTGTCGACGGTAAGCTGCGCGGAAACGCTTCAGCCGAGGCCACGCTATGGACGCGCCCGTGCGCCCGGCGATTGGGGGACGGCGCGTTCTCGCTGGGATCTTTGGGAGTTACCCGTGAAAAAGGGACGTCACCGCCGCTTCGAAGAAGCACGCAGTCTGAAACGCTCGGTCGAGGTCGTCGTCGAACCCTGTCCCGAGTGCGGTGCCGGTCCCGAAGACGATCACGCCAGCTGGTGCCTTTACGAATCCGAAGAGGTCGAGGAGGAAGAGGGCACCGAGCGGCTCTGATCGCGACGGCGGACCACCGGGTGGGGTAGCACGGCGCGTGCCCCGGTGCGGGTGTCGAGATACTCGACCAACAGCTGGTAGACGGTGGGACCGATCAGCGCTTTCAGCTCGTCGGCGTTCGAGAGGTAGACGGGCTGCTTGCCGACGAAGGCGTCCGGCGATTCCGTGCACCACCAGTGGAACTCCTCGCCAGCCGGTCCCCAGTGGCGACGGTCCCACTGGCTGACCGTCGAGGTGACGTGGCCATCGTCCTCTTCGAAATCCTCGCGGCGCAGCGGCAGCTGCCAACAGACTTCGGGCTTCATCGTGAGCGGCGGTACACCGGCCTCGAGCGCGGCGCGGTGCAGCGCGCAACCCGGTCCGCCGGGAAAACCGGGGCGGTTCAAGAAGATGCACGCCCCGTCGACGAGCCGGGTCTTCCACTCGCCTTGGTGCAGTCGATAGAAGCCGAGACGCTTCGCCTTGTCGTAGTGCTGGAACTGTTCGCGCGAGAGCTTCGCCGCCGCCTTCTCGACGTGACGGAGGTCCTTTTTGTCGGCTAGGTGCGCGCCGTAGCTGCAGCAGCCCTGGACGAGTTCGGGTGCGGGTCCGGTGAGCACGCCTTGGCAGCCGGCGCCGTAGATGCACATCCATGGGCTCGTGAGGAACGTGAGGTCGAGCACCCAGGTGCGCTCCTCATCGGGGTCTTCGAAGCTCACCCATTCGTGCGCCTCATCGAGTGCTGTCACGGCTGAAACCTACAGGGTGACCGATCGCGCGCCGGGCACCGTGACGCGCGCGAGCGCATCGATCTGCGCGCGGGTCGGCTCAGCGCAGCAGAACCACGCCTCGGTTAGGTGCGGCCGCAAGAACGCGGGCGGGCCGAGAGGCGGCTCGGCGGTTGGGCGACCGGGGTCCGTTCTTCCGAAAACAGAAAACGTCAACGACCGCACGGCTTCGTATGTCTCGGATGCGACCGCGCCGCTTCGGTCCTGTTCCTCGATCAGCGTGGCGAGTTCTTCTTGGAGCTCGTCGAGGGCGGGATCCGGCGATCGCCAGGTGTAACTCAGCGCGTCCGCATCGAAGCGACCGAGCGCCGAACGCAGCGTTGCGTCGTCGAGGTCAAGGAGCAGCGAGCCAGGCGGGACGAGGAGACGGATCGCGTACTGCACCGCGTCGACGTTCTCGATGAGGTCGTGTACCGCGACGAAGTCCAAGATGTCGACGACGTCGCCGCGCTGTGTCCATGGAGTGAAGGGAAGTAAGGACGGTCGGATCTCCACGCCGAGCGCCCGTAGTTCGCGTACGGCACGCGCCGCGTCGTCCGAGGTGTGGCCCTTGTCGAGGCGTTCGAGAATTGTGTCACTCGTCGTCTCGAGCGCAGAGACGACGAACGCGAGGCCGAGCCTCGCGAGCTGCGCGATGGCGTCGTGATGGCGCAGGAGGTGTTCGACTTTGATCGTGGCGTCGAAGCTCAAGTTTGGGTGACGTTCGTGCATTGCGGTCGCGACACGCACGGCGTGGGCAGGGCGGTTCAAGAAGTCCGGGTCCGCGAAGCGAATGTGGCCGGCACCGAGTTCGACGAGCTCGTCGACGTCTGCGAGCACCGCCTCGACCTCGACGATTCGCGAGCGCCCGCGGTAGACGACCGGGACGGGACAGTGGCGGCAGCGGTGGTTGCAGCCCCTCGTCGATTCGACGGTCCCGACGAGCTGCTCGCTGTGGCCGGCGACGAATCGCGCGTAGCGATCGAGCGGCGAAAGGAGATCCCGTCCGGAGACTCGCCGGCCCCGGCGGACGCTGCCGAGCTGGACGATCGTCACGTCCGAAATCCCGACCTTCGCTTCGAGCCAATTCGAGATCGCCTCGAAGGCGTCGCCCGCGACGTAGAGATCGCCGGGTCGATTCTCTCCCGAGATGCGGGCCGCGTCGGCGTACAGGCCGAAGAAGCACGCCCGAACGTCAGAGCGTTCTTGCGCGAGACGGGCGCGCGCCGTCAGCGCGAGACGCAGTGCCGTGTGCATCGG
The DNA here is from genome assembly GCA_049696635.1 of Acidimicrobiales bacterium. Classification (GTDB taxonomy): domain Bacteria; phylum Actinomycetota; class Acidimicrobiia; order Acidimicrobiales; family Bog-793; genus CAVRXQ01. The sequence continues at coordinate 3,107 of JBAVUF010000103.1, forward strand.
CACCGAGAAGGCGACCGCGTCCGGCCAGGCGAGATCGATATCGTCGAATTGTTCGATGGCGAGATCCGCCGTGCGCAGGTCGTGTCCCTCTGCCCGCAGCGGCCCTGCGAGTGCCGCGAGTCCGAGCGGTTGCGCGCCCAACTCGTAGGTCGAGACCAAAAGGACGCGACTCACGTCTCGTGCTCGTTCGAGACGCGGACGGAAAGGTGCGAGTGCGCCTGACGGAGCGCGTTTTCCACCTGCTCCGGTTCGTCGGCGCGCGCGAAGAGGAAGCCGAGGTAGCGATCGCCTTGCGGCCATGCAGCGATCGTGCGACCGACGGGAACGGTGATGTCGAGCTCCGTGATGTGCTCGATGCCGAGCGCCTCGTCCGATCCGTCCACGCCGTCGAAGCGCCCCGACGACGGGACCGGGATCATCATCACGCCCGACGCGCCGGCCTCGCGGGAGAGCGACGTTTCGTCGATCCCGAGCGCGTGCGAAAGCACGAGCTCTTCGAGCGAACGGTCGGACGCGAACCGGAGCGCTTTGGAGCACTTTCCGCCGATCGTGCGTGCGGCAGCTTCGAGGACGACGACTGTGGCGTCGGGATCCGCGCCAGACGGCGCCAGCCGCGCTTCGGCGTGCAGCGGGCCGTCGACGAGTCCGATTGCCGCGCAGGCGCTGGCGATCTCCTCCTCGACGCGACCGAGCAGCTCTGGGTCGTGGCGCGAGGGGGTGACGTAGATCGTCTCTTCGAAGTAGGGACCGGTGAGCGGTTCGGGCTTGTCGAAGATCGCGAGCGTTCGCATCGCGCCGTTAGTCAGCATGCCTTCGAGCGCGATCTCGTCGCCGGCGACGTACCGCTCGACGAGGAGTGGCTCGTCCGGCGCACAGCCGGCGGACAAAGCCACCGACCGCGTCCGTGCCGCAGCAAGGCGCGCATCGTCCGCGTTGTCGGCGCGCTCGACGCCGCGACTCGCCGAGAGCGAGTTGGGCTTGATCACGACGGGATATCCGAAGAGATCGGCGACATAAACGACGTTTTCAGCTTCGTTCTCGCTCGCCTCGACGACCGCGAAGCCAGGCTGGCTGACGCCCGCTGTCGAGAGCAGGCGGCGCATCTTCGACTTGTCGCGTGTCGCTTCGATCGCCGAGGGGGGGTTTTTCGCTATCCCGAGTTGCTCAGCGGCGTATGCAGCGGCGAGGGCGCTCTCGTCGTCGACCGCGACGACGGCGTCGATCGGCGTCTTTCTTGCGAAGCGATCGACGATGCGCGCCGCCGCCTTCGGGTCTTGGAGCGGGAGCGCGAGAAACCGGCCGGGAAAAGAGGCCGCCATCGCCTGGGCGGTGTCGGAGGCGGAGACGACGTCGATGCCGAGGCGGGTGGCGGCGTCGAGGAACTCCTTTGCCCGGTACGTCTGCGACGGCAGGACGAGCATCACCCGGGGCACGGTTTCATTGTGCCGGGGAAATGCCGATGACCGGGCGCTTCGGGCAGGTGCGCCCTTCACCGTACGATGGACCCGTGGCTCATTCGGAAGACGGCGTTGGTGCGACGCCCTTGATCAAGGTCACCGATGCCGCCCGCCAGGCGGTCCTCGACGCGCGTGCCGCCGAGGAGAACGCCGAGAACCTGGCGCTTTTCATCGAGGTGACCGGCGCACAGAACGGCACGTACACCTACGAGATGTGGTTCGAAGCGCTGGCCGACGCGACGTCGAAGGACGTCGTGAATCGCCTCGACGGTCTCGAGGTGGTCGTCGGGGGGGACAGCGTCGACAAGCTCTCCGGCGCGACGCTCGATGCCGGCGAGCACGGACTCGTGATGCTGAACCCGAACACGCCGCGCGAGACGCGGCCGGCATCCCAAGCGCCGCAAGGCGACACGACGAGCCCGCTCGCCCGATCGGTGATCGCGGTGCTGGAGGAGCAGGTGAATCCCCAGATCGCGATGCACGGCGGCCGCGCCGACCTGGTCGCCGTGGACGAGGGGATCGCCTACCTGCGCTTGTCGGGAGGTTGTCAGGGGTGCGGCCTTGCCGCGCTCACGCTCACTCAGGGGATATCGGTGGCGATCAAAGACGCGGTCCCAGAGATCAACGACGTCGTCGACGTCACCGCCCACGCCGAGGGCACGAACCCGTACTACGAACCGGCGAAGAAGTAAATCGTCAGGGTGCTCCGCTTCCTCACGGCCGGGGAATCGCACGGGAGGGCACTCGTCGTCATCGTCGAGGGACTGCCCGCCGGGCTGCGCGTCTCAAAAGAGGCGATCGCGGCGGAGCTCGCCCGGCGGCGGCTCGGATACGGGCGCGGTCCGCGGATGCGGTTTGAGCGCGATGAGCTAACCCTCCTCGGCGGCGTCCGCCACGGG
>JBAVUF010000104.1:0-3025 GCA_049696635.1 Acidimicrobiales bacterium
GGGATCGGCCGCCAGCTCGAAGAGCCGCTCGCGCACCGGCCGCAAAAGCTCGACGAGCGCCTCGGCGGTGTCGTTCTTCAGTGCGCCGTAGCTCGGATAGCGCTCGGCGATGCGGTTCGGGTCCTCGCCGCTCGCCGCGGCGAGCAGCTCCAAGAGGTTGGCGACGCCGGGCTTTTTCTCGCGGTCGTAGCGCACCTCGGTCTCGGCGTCGGTGACCGCCCGGCGGATCTTTTTGCGGATCTCCTCGGGCGCGTCGTCCAAGGAGATCAGCCCCGACGGCGCCGACGTGCTCTTCGACATCTTCTGGTCGGGGTGCTGCAGGTCCATCACCCGGGCGCCGACCCGCGGGACCTGGGCTTCTGGCACGACGAAGGTCTCGCCGTAGGTGGCGTTGAACCGCATGGCGAGGTCCCGGGTGAGCTCGAGGTGCTGGCGCTGGTCGTCGCCGACCGGCACCTCGTCGGTGTCGTAGAGCAGGACATCGGCCGCCATCAGCACGGGATAGGTGAACAGCCCGACGCGGATTGCCTCATGCTGCTGGGATTTCTCTTTGAACTGGGTCATCCGCCGCAGCTCGCCGAAGCCGGCCGAGCATTCCAAGATCCACGACAACTCGGTGTGCTCGGGCACGTGGCTTTGCAGGAAGATCGTGCAGACCTGGGGGTCAAGGCCGATCGCCAAGAACCCCGTCGCCGTTTCGAGCGAACGGCTCTTCAGTTCCTCCGGTGTGATCTCCGTCGTCATCGCGTGCAGGTCGGCGACGCAGAAGTAGGCGTCGAATTCGTATTGGTCCTCCACCCATTGGCGGAAGGCGCCGAGGTAGTTGCCGACGTGCAGCGTGCCAGAAGGCGACACCCCCGACAGGACCCGAGCCATGCAGCGACGATAGACGAGGCTCTTTTCGCGCCCCGTCGGTTCACCGGCAAGTTGCGCTCGCCCGGTAGCGTGCTCGCCATGACCTACGAGGTCCATCTCGACGTCTTCGACGGTCCGTTCAGCCTGCTCTTCCAGCTGATCTCCGCCCAGGAGGTCGACCTGTACGAGGTGCGGCTCGCCGACGTCGTCGACGCCTTCGTCGCCGAGATGGTGCGCGCCGATACCCTCGACTTGGAGATCTCGACCGAGTTCTTGTTGATCGCCGCGACCTTGGTCGAGCTGAAGTGCCGGCGGCTCCTGCCGGTGCCCGACTACGACGACGAGGACGAGCTAGCGCTCTACGAGGCGCGCGACTACCTGCTCGCCCGGCTCGTCGAGTGCCGCACCTTCGCCCAGGCGGCCGCCGAGCTGCAGCAGATGGAGGCGCGCGCCCAGCGCTCGATGCCGCGCCGTCTCGGCGCCGACGAGCGCTTCAGCGACGTCGTTCCCGACCTCTTAGAGGGCGTGACCGCCGAGCGGCTGCGGCGCATCGCCGTGCGCGGCCTTGCCGAGCGGCCGATCCCGCACATCGAGGACACCCACGTGCTCGTCGATGAGGTGAGCGTTGCGCAAACGATCGAGTCGCTCGTCGATCAGCTGAAGGACAAGGGCTCGACGACCTTCCGTGCGCTCACCGAGCAACTGCCGTCGCGGGCGCACGTCGTCGCGTCGTTCCTTGCGATCCTCGAGCTCTACAAGCGCACGCTCGTCGACCTCGATCAGCCGGCGACTTTTGGGACCTTGACGGTGACGTGGATCGGTGGCTCGGGGGATGCCGCGCAGTTCGGCGAGGACATCGACGACTACGGCGCGCCGGCGGGCGTCAACCCGTGAGCGGCTTCGACGACGACGCCCGCGAACAGATCGCCGCGATCGAAGCGGTGCTCACCGTCGCGACGGAGCCCGTCACGACCCAGCTGTTAGCCGAACTGTTGGAGGTGTCGCCCGAGCGGATCGAGGATCTCTGCCGGGGGATCGCCCGCGACTACGAGACCCAAGAGCGCGGTTTCGAGCTGGTGCGGGTCGCCGGTGGGTACCGCATCCAGAGCCACCCCGCCTACCGCAACTACGTCGAGCGGTTCATCTTGGACGACGCGCCGCGGCGGCTCTCGCCGGCCGCGTTGGAGACGCTCGCCATCGTCGCCTACAAACAGCCGATCTCGCGCGGCCAGATCGGCGCGATCCGCGGCGTCAACCCCGAAGGCGTGATGCGCGTCCTCGTCGAGCGGGGCTACGTCGCGCCGGTCGGCCACGACTCGGGCCCCGGCCAGGCGGTGCTGTTCGGGACGACGTCACTGTTCTTGGAGCGGCTCGGGATTGACTCGCTCGCCGAACTGCCACCGCTCGAGCACTTCGTCCCGGACGCGGAGGTGGTCGAGGGTCTCGAGCGGGTCCTGCGCTCGGATCCGGGGGAGTGAGCACAGAAGACGAGGCGGGAATCCGTCTGCAAAAGGTCCTCGCCCGCGCCGGCTACGGGTCGCGCCGGGGTGCGGAGGAGTTGATCCAGGCGGGCCGGGTGAAGGTGAACGGCGCGCCCGCCGTGCTCGGGCGCCGCGTCCTTGCCGGCGTCGATCGCGTCGAAGTCGACGGGGTTCCCGTCGGGATCCTGCCGGATCTCGTCGCCTACTTGGTGAACAAACCCCGCGGTGTCGTCACGACCGCGCGCGACCCCGGGGGGCGCGAGACGATCCTCGACCTTTTGCCGCGAGAGCCGAGGGTCTTTCCCGTCGGCCGGCTCGACCGGGACACCGAAGGCCTCATCATCTGCACGAACGACGGCGAGCTCGCGCAGTTGCTCGCCCACCCGCGCCACGGCGTCGAAAAGGAGTACCTCTGCGAGGTCGAGGGCGATCCGTCACGCGAGGCGATCCGCCGGCTGCGCGACGGCGTCGAGATCGAAGACGGGGTGATCACCCAACCGGCGTCGGTCTCAAGACGCGCACCCGGCGTTTTGCGCATTGCGATCCACGAGGGTCGCAATCGACAGGTGCGCAAGATGTGCGACGCGGTGGGGTACCCGGTGCGCCGACTGATCAGGACGCGCATCGGGCCGTTGCGCGACCCGCGATTGAGGCCCGGCGAGTATCGGCCCCTGCGCACCGACGAGCTC
>JBAVUF010000105.1:0-8096 GCA_049696635.1 Acidimicrobiales bacterium
CGCTCGCACCGTGGACGGCGATGTAGCTTGCCGTCGCCGAGGCGGCGACCGTGTTCAACAGCGCGGTGCCGAGCGCCCCTCCGATCTGTTGCGTCGTGTTGACGAGCGCGCTCGCCACGCCGGCATCGTGGTGGTCGACGCCGACCAACGCCGTGCTGCTCATCGGGACGAAGGCGAGACCGAGACCGAAACTCACGATGATCTCCGCCGGCAGCACGTGCGACGCGTACTGGGCGTGCAGCCCGATTTGCGTGAACCAGACGAGCCCGGCGACGCCCATCGTCAGGCCGATCCCCATCAGGGCGCGCGGTCCGAGCCGCGGAAGCAGTTGGCTCGCCAATCCTGCCGCGAGCGCGATGCCCCCAGCGAAGGGCAAGAACGCAAAGCCGGTCTTTAGCGCCGAGTAGTGCAGCGTTCCCTGGAAGTAATAAGTGAGGAACAGAAAGACGCCGAACAGCCCCATGCCGACGAGCAGCGACGACAGATACGAGCCGCCCCTGTTGCGATCGAGGACGACCCGCATCGGCAACAACGGCGCCTCGGTGCGAACCTCGATGAGAACGAAGGTGACGAGGAGGACCGCCGCCGCACCCAAAAGCCCGAGGGTCACCGACGATCCCCAGCCGTCGGTCTGGGCGCGCGTGAAGCCGTAGACGAGGGCGAGCAGCCCGGCTGTGACCACGGCCGCGCCCCGCAAGTCGTAGTGGCTCTCCCCCTCCTCCTTGCTCTCGCCGACCTCGCGCAGCGCGGCGAGCGCTGTAACGATCGCAATCGGCGTGTTGATGAGCAGCGTCCATCGCCAGCTCGCGTACTCGGTGAGCAGACCACCGAGGATGAGACCGATCGCGGCCCCGCCGCCGGAGATGCCGCCGTAGACGCCGAAGGCGCGGGCGCGCTCGCGGGGCTCGGTGAAGGTGACGGTCATGATCGAAAGCGCGGCAGGCGCCATCACGGCGGCGAAAGCTCCCTGCAGGGCCCGTGCGCCGAAAAGCATCGCCGAGTTCACCGCCAGCCCGCCGAGGGCTGACGACCCGGCGAATCCGATCAGGCTGACGATGAAGACCCGCTTTCGCCCGAGGTAGTCGGCGATGCGCCCGCCGAGCAGCAACAAACCGCCGAAAGCCAAGGCGTAAGCGGTCAGGACCCACTGACGGTTGGCGACAGAGATGTGGAGCGCCCGCTGGGCGGAGGGCAGGGCAATCGTGACGACCGTCGCGTCCAAGACGATCATCAACTGCGCGATGGCGATCACCGCCAGGGCACGAAAACGGCGCGGATCTGGGGCTTCCGGGGCCGGCTGGGGCAAGTCGAGCAGCGTGCTCGAAGTGGCACTCATTGGTCTCCTTCAGAAGGGCAGTTGCTCTATAATCGGAACCGTACTTCCGCTTAGACTATACGGAATTAGGATTCCGGTTGTCAACCTCGGCTGACGGAGATTTCATGGGTGCCGTTAAAGATCCAAATGCACAAACGCCGACCGGCGCCGACCAATTCCCTACGCTCGCCGACACCGAGGATCCTGCGGCGCCTCGACTGCGCGCCGACGCGGCACGCAATCGCGCGCGCGTGATCAGCGCGGCCACCGAGGCATTCGCCTCCGAGGGCATCGATGTGCCGATGGAAGTGATCGCGAAACGTGCCGAGGTCGGCGTGGCGACGATCTACCGGCAGTTCCCCACGAAAGAGTCACTCTTCGCCGCCATCGTTCAAAAAGAGATGCACGACGTGATGGAGTTCGCCCGTGAGCTCGCGAACGCAAAAGACGCCGGCGCCGCTCTTTGCGAATTCATCAGCCGGGTCCTCGAAACGGTGGCTTCGAAACGCGATCTCGCCGAGGCGCTCGAGGACTCCGGGGCGAAGGCGAAAAGTCCGGAGTTGCAAGAGTTGTGGCGGGCGACGCTCGCCCCCCTCGTTCGCCGAGCGCAGCAGGCCGGCGCGGTCCGATCCGACGTCGAACTCGACGAGATTCTCTTTCTCGTCAGCGGCTCGTGCTCAGCCATCATCAATCACGGGCCCGATGAACGCTCACGGGCGCGCATCGCCCGGGTGATCTACGACGGGCTGCGACCCGACACAGCGCCAAGCAGCTAAGGATCAGGGCGCTCCGCACTTCCGCTCACGTCTTTCTTGAGCGCTCGGGTTCTTTTCGAGAAGCGGCGATCGTGAACGCGGCAAGCGCGACGGCAACGGAGACGTTCAGGGATTCGACCGGGCCGTAGAGCGGAATTCGGCACAAAAGGTCGCAGCGGCGGCGCACGAGTGGGGTCAATCCACGGCCCTCGGCACCAGCGACGAGCGCCAACGGCCGATCGGCGATCTCGAGATCGGAGATGCGCACGTCACCGTCAGGGTCGAGTCCGACGGTCCACACTCCCCGCTGGGCGAGCTCACCGACTGCCTGAGCGATCGACGCGACCGCGACGATCGGCAGGTGCTCCGCGGCGCCAGCGGCCGCCTTCAGCGCGGTCGCCGTCAACGGCGCGCTCCGTCGTTTCCCGATCACCACCCCCGTCGCACCGGCTGCGAGCGCGCTGCGCAAGATCGCGCCGAGGTTATGCGGATCCGTCACCTCGGAGAGCACGACGAGAAAAGGAATCCGATTCGCATTGAGGCTTCCTGGCCGTTCGGCTCCGCCTGCCAGTTCACCGAGGTCGGCCGCGACGATCGGTTCCGCAAGAGCGGCAACGCCCTGTGGCGCTGCCGACAACGCGAAGGCGTCGAAGGCCGCAGGCTTGACGGTCCGCACGGGAACAGCTTTTGATCGCGCAAGCTCCACGATCTCGTCGAGCGCCGGCGAGGAAACATCGCCCGAGACAACGACCAGCTCTTCGACGTTTCGTCGTCCGGCTACGAGCAGCTCTCGGACTGCGTGAATGCCTTCGACGCGCTCCCCGCCGAGCGACTCACGATGGAGGCGCCGCTGCCTCGGGTGTCCCTGCCGCCGCCCTATCGCTCGATCAGGGCGACCGCGAGACACGCAACTCCTTCGAGACGTCCGAGCGCGCCGAGGCGCTCGGGGCGCGTCGCCTTAACGTGCACAGGTCCCCCGGCGCCCTCGGAGAGCTTTTTCATCATCTCTGCACGGACATCTGCAACGCGCGGCCGCTCCGCGACGAGCGAGCAGTCGGCGTTCAGGAGGTGCCAGCCCTCTCCGGCTAGACGCGCCGCGGTCTCTCTCAACAGATCGAGGCTGTCGGCACCGGCAAACCTGGCATCGGTGTCGGGATAGTGCTCCCCGATGTCGCCCATTCCGGCCGCACCGAACATCGCGTCACACAGGGCGTGGGCGATCGCATCGGCGTCCGAATGACCGACCAGGCCGCGCTCACCCTCGAAGCGAACTCCCCCGAGGACGAGCGGACGGTCATCCCCTTCCCGCGCGAGCGGATGGAGATCGATCCCGAGTCCGACGCGGACTTCGCTCATGTGGAACGGGTCGCTTCGCGGTGAAGCTCGGTGAGATGTTGCTCGAACAGCGAGACATCGTCTTGATCGGTGATCTTCGTGTTCCGCGGCTCACCAGGAACGACAACCACTTTCCCGCCGGTCGCTTCGACGAGTGCCGCGTCATCGGTGGCCTCCTCGGCGTCTCGGTGGGCGCGCCGCAACGCCTCCGACTTGAACGCCTGAGGCGTCTGCACAACGAACAGATCGTCACGTTCGAGCGTCTCGACGACGCGACCTTCGTGGACACGCTTTACCGTGTCGGAAATCGCGGTTCCAGGGACTGCGCCGTCGGCTCCCGCTCGGACGGCATCGATGACCGTGGCGAACAGCTGGGAGCTGGCGAGCGGTCTCGCCGCATCGTGCACGACGATCACGTCGGCTTCTCGTGGAACGACGGCGAGACCGGCTCGAACCGACTCGGCGCGAGTGGTGCCGCCTTCGGCCACGAACGGGCAACCCGCATGCAAGGACTCCTCGTTCAGGTGTGAGGACGGAACGACGAGCACAACCTCGTCGACAGCCGCGCGGGCTGTCGCCACCGACCACTCGACGACTGTGCGCCCAGCGATGCGCTCGAATTGTTTCGGTCCACCGAATCGCCGCCCCTCCCCCGCGGCGACAACGATCGCCCAGACGCCGCCGCGCACGGTGGGTTCTGCCGCGGCTACGGCAGCGCGGCGTTCAGCCGCTCTTCGGCCTCTTCCTCGCTGACGCCGATCGCGAAGGTGAGCTCCGAGACGAGGATCTGCCGGGCACGATTGAGCATCCGCTTTTCACCTGCGGAAAGACCCTTGTCCTTGTCGCGGATCGAAAGGTTCCGCACGACCTCGGCGACCTGGTAGATGTCGCCGGACTTCAACTTCTCGACGTGGTTCTTGTAACGCCGTGACCAGTTCGTCGGCATGCGCGCCTCTTTCTTGCGCAACACGGCGAAGACCTCTTCGACTTCCTCGTCGTTGATGACCTCGCGGAGACCGACCTCTTCGGTGTTGTCCGTCGGGACCATCAAGGTGAGATCGCCGTACGCGAGGCGCAAAACGAGATACTCCCGTTTCTCACCGAACGCTTCGCGGATCTCCCTCTTTTCGACCACGGCGGCTCCGTGGTGCGGATAGACGACTTTGTCGCCGACGTCAAACACTCAAGACTCCTCACAGCTACAAAACGGCGGTCGCCGGTCCCGGCAGGAGACACCGGATTGCACCGCGCCCGGCCGCCAGGTCACGGCGAAGAAGTTCCCGCATTCTACCGGAAATAGGCCGTCGACCAGGTCCGGTTCGGATGCCGAGAAGTCCTTGGCGATCAAGACGTCACGCCGGCTCGAGTCTGCCTCGACTCCGTCGCCTCGTCGCGCGTCGTCCACACAACGGCAAGCACCGACTTGTTGCCTCGGCCGATCCGACCTACGAGGCTGGCTCCAAGATCACAACCGGAATCGTGCGCGTCGTTTTTGCTTCGTAACCGGCGAACTGGGGGAACTCGCGTTTTTGCCGCTCCCAGATCGGCGACCGCTCTTCAGGGTCCGCGACGCGTGCCGTAACCGAATACGTCTCGTCGCCGACTTCGATGCGAGCGCGCGGGTTCGCACGCAGGTTGACGAACCAGTCAGGGTTGTGCGGCGCGCCGCCCTTCGAGGCGAAGATCGCGTAGCCGCCGTTGACCCTCTGGTACATGAGCGGGTTCACACGCTCGGTACCAGAGCGCGCTCCTATGTGGTGGAGAAGCAAAAGCGGCTTACCCTCGAAGTCACCGCCGACCTTGCCGTGTTTCGCGCGGAACTCCTCGATGTTGTGCGCGTTGTAGTCGCTCACCAGTCACCTCACGCATGAAAGCCGTCGCGAACATCCGACGACGAGGATTAAGAGTCTGCGCCTGCTCCGGCGAGCTCGACCGACGGAGGCTCGACGCCGGCGACGGTGCGGAAGACGATCTCTTCTCCTTCGGCGTCGACGATCACCGTCTCGCCGACGCGGAACTCTTTCCAGAGGATCTTCTCGGAGATCGGATCTTCGATCATCTGTTGGATCGCCCGGCGTAGCGGTCGAGCACCAAGGATCGGCTCGTACCCGCGCCTGGCGACGAGCTCTTTCGCCGGGGGCGTGAGCTCGAGTCCGATGCCCTGGCTCTCAAGCTGGTCGCTGAGCCGGCGGGTCATGAGGTCGACGATCTCGATGACCTCGGAGACCTCGAGCTCGTGGAAGACGATCACCTCGTCGATGCGGTTCAAGAATTCCGGCCGGAAGTGCTGCTTCAGCGCCTCTTGGACCTTCTGCTTCATCCGCTCGTAGGTGACGGCTTGCGACGCCGAGCTGAAGCCGACCTGGGCCTTGCGGAGGTCCGCGGTGCCGAGGTTCGAGGTCATGATCAAAACGGTGTTCTTGAAGTCGACCGTGCGACCCTGCGCATCGGTGAGGCGGCCGTCTTCGAGGATCTGCAGGAGCGTGTTGAAGACGTCGGTATGCGCCTTTTCGATCTCATCGAAAAGGACGACAGCGAACGGCTTACGGCGCACCGCCTCGGTGAGCTGCCCGCCCTCTTCGTAGCCGACGTAGCCCGGCGGTGACCCGACGAGTCGGCTCACCGTGTGCTTTTCCATGTACTCGCTCATGTCGAGCTGGATCAACGCGCTCTCGTCCCCGAAGAGCAGTTCGGCGAGGGCCTTGGCGAGTTCGGTCTTTCCGACCCCGGTCGGCCCCAAGAAGATGAACGAGCCCGACGGGCGCTTCGGATCCTTCAGCCCGGCACGCGTCCGGCGGATTGCGCGAGACAGCGCATTGATGGCGTCGTCTTGGCCGATGATCCGCTTGTGGAGCTCGTCCTCCATCCGCAGCAGCTTGGCGGTCTCTTCTTCGGTGAGCTTGTAGACGGGGATCCCCGTCCAGGTCGCGAGCACCTCGGCGATCACGTCTTCGTCGACGACGTCGAACAGCTCGACGCCTTCGGCGCGCCACTCCTGTTCGAGTGCGGTCTTGCGCTCGAGTTTCGCCCGCTCCTGCTCGGCGAGCTTCGTGACGACCTCTTCGTTGCCGCGCTGTTGGGCCGCCGCCTTCTCGGCGCGCAGCTTTTCGAGCTCCGCCTCGAGTTTTGAGTACTCCGGCGGTGTCGTCATGCGACGGATGCGCAGGCGGCTGCCGGCCTCGTCGATGAGGTCGATCGCCTTGTCGGGCAGGTACCGGTCGGAGATGTACCGATCGGCGAGATTCGCCGCCGCGACGAGCGCCTGGTCGGTGATCGTCACGTGGTGGTGCTCCTCGTAGCGTTCGCGCAGTCCTTTCAGGATCTCGATCGTGTGGGCGAGCGTCGGCTCTTCGACCTTGATCGGCTGGAAGCGCCGCTCGAGGGCGGCGTCCTTTTCCAGGTGCTTGCGGTACTCGTCGAGGGTCGTCGCGCCGATGGTCTGCAACTCGCCTCGCGCGAGCATCGGCTTCAGGATCGAAGCGGCATCGATCGCGCCCTCTGCGGCACCCGCCCCCACGAGCGTGTGCAGCTCGTCGATGAAAAGGATTGTGTCGCCGCGCGTGCGGATCTCCTTCAACACCTTCTTCAGGCGCTCCTCGAAGTCGCCGCGATAACGGCTGCCGGCGACGAGCGCGCCGAGGTCGAGGGTGTAGAGCTGCTTGCCGCGCAGCGTCTCTGGGACGTCGTCGTTCACGATCTTTTGCGAAAGTCCTTCGACGATCGCCGTCTTGCCGACCCCGGGCTCGCCGATCAGCACCGGGTTGTTCTTCGTGCGACGCGAAAGGACCTGCAGCACGCGCTCGATTTCGCGCTCGCGACCGATGACGGGGTCCAACTTATTGTCGCGAGCGAGTTGGGTGAGGTTGCGTCCGAACTGGTCGAGCACTGGCGACCCCGACGGCGAGCCCTCCGAACCCGACGGACCCGTCGACGCGCCGACCGGCTCGCGGCCTTGGTAACCCGAGAGCAGCTGGATCACTTGCTGACGGACGCGCGGCAGATCCGCACCGAGGCTCTGCAGCACCTGGGCGGCGACACCTTCGCCTTCGCGGACGAGACCGAGCAGCATGTGCTCGGTCCCGATGTAGTTATGGCCGAGCTGCAGCGCTTCTCGCAGCGAGAGCTCGAGCACCTTTTTCGCCCGCGGCGTGAAAGGCGGCGATCCCGTCGGCGCCGAGCCGGCGGGGCCGATTGTCTCTTCGACCTTTTCGCGGACGGCTTCGAGGGAGATCCCGAGCGACTCGAGTGCCTTCGCGGCGAGACCCTCCCCCTCGTGGATCAACCCGAGGAGGATGTGCTCAGTACCGATAAAACTGTGGTTGAGAAGGCGCGCTTCTTCCTGGGCGAGCACGAGCACCCGCCGAGCCCGATCCGTGAACCGCTCGAACAAAACCCGCTCCCTTGTGCCGCTTCCTTCCCGGAAGCTTATCGGTCGACCCCCTCCATACGGCGTAGCACGATCACAACAAAATGAGGCCCACGGTGCGCGTTCGCGCCACTGCCGCCGGCACCGGGTTTGCCATTTTCATGGCGTATCGTGCTTCTCTGATGAATACGCCGGATCCGTTCGGGCTTCCCGTCTCCGCATCCGACCTCCGGCGCCTCGAAGAGACCCTCGGCAAGGTCGTCCTGTGGGGCGACCCATTCGTCGACGAGATCGCCACCCACCTCATCGCCGCCGGCGGCAAACG
>JBAVUF010000106.1:0-10375 GCA_049696635.1 Acidimicrobiales bacterium
CAGACGCGTCGTCGCGTCGATCCCCGAGGCCCTCGCGATGCGCGGCCACGACGCGGCGAGCTTTCCAGAACACCAGCCGCCGTTCCGGCCGGAGGCGCCGTAGCCGCAGACCTCGCGCTCGAAGATCGCCACCGACAGGTTCGGGTCGGCGGAGCGCAGGTAGTACGCCGACCACAATGCGGTGTACCCGCCGCCGACGATCGCGACGTCGACGTCGAGGTCGTTCTCGAGCGACGGGCGCGCCTTTATGGGCTCTGAGAGCGTGTCGAACCAGAACGACAGCCCTGCGTAGCTCTTCATCGCTGGATTGGGCGAGGCCTCAGAGCTGTGTCCAGGCCTCCTCGAGGGTCTCGCGCAGGATGTCGGTCATCTCTTGGAACTGCTCGGGGCCGCAGACGAGTGGGGGAGCGAGCTGGATCACAGGGTCTCCCCGGTCGTCCGAGCGGCAGATCAGCCCTTTTTCGAAAAGTGTCGGCGAGAGGAACCCCCGCAAGAGCCACTCCGACTCGTCGTCGTCGAAGGTCGCCTTCGTCGCCTTGTCCTTCACGAGTTCGATACCCCAGAAGTAGCCGGCACCGCGTACGTCCCCGACGAGCGGAAGGTCGGACAACGACTCGAGCGCCGCCTGGAAGCCCGCTTCGTTGTCCCGCACGTGTCCACACAGATCTTCACGCGCGAACACGTCGAGGTTGGCGATTCCGACAGCACTCGAAACGGGATGACCGGCGAATGTGATGCCGTGGAGGAAGCTGGCGGTACCAGAAAGGAACGGTTCGATCACGCGATCGGTCGCGATCAACGCCCCAAGCGGCGCGTAGCCGCTCGTGAGACCCTTTGCGACCGTGACGAGGTCGGGTTGGAAGCCGTAGCGTTCGGCGCCGAAGTAGTAGCCGAGGCGACCCCAGGCGCAGATCACTTCGTCCGAGACGAGCAGCACGCCGTAGCGGTCGCAGATCTCGCGGACGCGCGGAAAGTACCCCGGCGGAGGAGTGAAACATCCGCCGGAGTTCTGCACCGGCTCCAAGATCACGATCGCGACGGTCTCCGGTCCCTCGCGCACAATCGCTCGCTCGATCTCGTCGGCCGCCCAAACTCCGAACGCCTCTTCGCTGTCACCGTGTTCGGGCGCACGGTAGAAGTTCGTGTTGGGAACCTTGATCGCACCAGGAACGAGTGGCTCGAACGGTGTCTTGATCGCGGGAAGACCGGTGAGGGACAACGCGCCCATCGTCGTGCCGTGGTACGAGATGAAACGGCTCACCGCCTTCGTGCGTTCTGGCTGGCCGATGCACTTGAAGTACTGCCGCGCGAGCTTCCACGCCGACTCGACCGCCTCGGAACCTCCCGTCGTGAAGAAGATGCGGTTCAGGTCCCCGGGCGCGAGCGCGGCGATGCGCTCGGCGAGCTCGATCGCTGCGGGGTGGGCGTACGTCCACAGCGGGAAGTAGCCGAGGTCTTCCGCCTGCTTCGTCCCCGCCTGCGCGAGCTCCGAGCGCCCGTGCCCGGCGTTGACGGTGAAGAGCCCGGACAGCCCGTCCAGATAGCGCTTGCCGTGTTGGTCCCAGACGTAGGGACCTTCGCCTCGCACCATGATCGGGATTTCCTTGTGCTCGTACGCGCCGAGCCTCGTGAAGTGCATCCAAAGATGGCGACGCGCCGCTCGCTGCAGCTCGGCGTTGGTCGGCAGACTCATTACGACCCCCTGGTGCGGTTGTTTGCCGATCTCCACCGTAACCCTTTTTCCTGGTCGGGAGCCTGCGACCACGCGACGCGTTCCCTTGCGAAGTAATTCTGTAATCTTGTAATCATGAGAAACCACAATTGGCAAGAAGGGCCTCCGGGTCGACGCGGCAGGCGGGGCTCCCGGGGCGGATTCGATCGGCGGCTGCGGCCGCAGACGTCGCCTGAGGACCGCGCCGAGATCGGCGCGTGGTTCAAGGGCTCTCTCGTCGACGGCTGGTACGTCGGCGAGCCGAACATCGAGATTGACGATTACGAGATCCTCGTCGTCGGCACTCTCGAGGCCGGGGACCTCGCCGCGGCGTCTGACCAGAAGGCGGTCGCCGAATCGGCTCGCATCGACACATTCCGTCGCGACACCCGCGAGCGGCGCATCGAGATCGCCGAACGCGCCGAGGAGCGGTTCGGGCGAGCGGTGTCGTGGGGGGCGAAGGTCGGAGACACGACCGAGCTCTTCACGACGGCGAGCGTGCCGTTCATGAGCCGGCTCGGGATGCAGCATCGTCGGATCCTCGACACCCTCGTAGAAGCGGGAGTCGCCCGCAGCCGTTCCGAGGCTCTCGCGTGGTGTGTCGAACTCGTCGGCCGCAACGAAGGAGAGTGGCTGGCGAAATTGCGCGACGCGCTCGACGCCGTCGGACGCGCCCGCGAGCAGGGGCCGGCGACCTTCTAATCGCTCCTCGGGCGAAAAGAGTCGCGAGCGTCCCCGGCGAAGGGTTCGCGCGAGGCACACCATTCGAGGTGCGCGGTCCCCGTTGCCTCGCGCATCGCCCCGCATTCAGGACAGCACAAGCTCAGCCAGCACGCGGGGTCGCCGGTGTCGTCTCCGATCTCGCTGATCTCGTCGTCGGGCAAGCGCATCGAGTCCGTCGTTTGGCGCTGCGTCTCGCGAATCGACGCTATCGACGTCGCCCGTTCGATCCGTCGCGCCGGCCGGTTGATGACTTCACCAACCGGCCGTTCGCCTTCTCGATCACGCGGGCGATGCTCTCGAGGCGAGCGAGCTCATTGCGGTGCTGCGTAGCGAGCAAAGCGAGCACGTTGCGACCGGCGGGGGTGAGGCGCAACCGTACGACGCGCCGGTCCTCGTCGTCGATGTGTCGGGTGACGAGCCCGGCCGTCACCGCCCGGTCGACGAGCCCGACGGTGCTGTTGTGCCGCAGACCGAGGTAATGCGCGACGTCACCGACGGTCGGACCGCGCCGGTCGGAGTGACCTCGGACCGCCACCAGGAGTTCATGCTGGATCGGTGTGACACCAGCGTCGATCGCCGCGTGGTCACGGTCACGCAGGAAGCCCCGAAGAGCAGTCCAGCGTTCGAGCAGAGCGTGGTAGCGCGCATCGTTCATACGCTTCGGGGACGTCTCGGCGAGACTTCGCGCTTGGCTGATCAAGGAACTTTACCGTCTACCGTCACCTCGTATGCAACTTAATGCAACATTTCGCTGAGCAGCAGCCTCACACTGCGACGTGCGCGTGGCGCCGTGCGGACGTGACGAGCGCGGTGAAAAGCGACAGGTCCTCGCCGACTTCCGGGTGCCACTGGACGCCGATCAAGTAATCCAGGTCGGGGTCCTCGACGGCCTCGATCGTGCCGTCGTCCGCGTGCGCGGCGACACGCAGTCCCGTGCCGAGTTTGGCGATCGCTTGGTGGTGGTGGCTCGCCGTCTGCAACTGCGGGGCGGCGACGATTCTGGCGAGATTGCTGTCCGGCTCGACCTCGACTTCGTGCCAGGCGTACTCACCGGCTTTCGGCGAGTGACCGGAGTGGCCGACGACGTCGGGGAGGTGCTGGTGCAGTGTTCCTCCGCGGGCGACGTTCAACACCTGCAGCCCTCGACAGATGGCGAGCATCGGAGTTTGCGATCCCCGAGCGGCCCCGACGAGCGCGAGCTCGAACGCGTCCCGCTCTCTACGCGGTGTCTGGGTGTGCTCGTGTGCTTCCGCTTCGTAGCGGCTCGGGTCGACGTCGGGTCCGCCCGAAAGCACCAGCGCGTCGACGCGTCCGATCAGAGCGTCGAGTCCCGTCGCCTGGATCGGCAGCACCATCGGCGCACCGCCCGCGCGCTCGACGGCGTGGACGTAGGTCGAGGGCACGAGAACGGCTCGTTCTGACCACGGTCCCCAGTGGGCGTCTTCTTCATATGCGGTGATGCCGATGACGGGTCGCACGCTCGTCATTCTGCCGTCACTCCGGCGTGACGTACGCGGCGTGGACGCCGCCGTCGACCATGAACGACGTCGCCGTGATGAACGACGCGTCATCGGATGCGAGGAAGCAGGCCGCGGCGGCGATCTCGTCCGGTTCGGCGAACCGCCCCATCGGGACGTGGACGAGGCGTCGGCGGGCACGTTCCGGGTCCTTCGCGAAGAGCTCCTGTAAAAGGGGCGTGTTCACGGGTCCGGGGCAGAGCGCGTTCACGCGCACGCCCTGTCGGGCGAACTGCACGCCGAGTTCGCGCGACATCGCGAGCACGCCGCCTTTCGACGCGGTGTAGGAGATCTGGGAGGTCGCGGCACCCAAGACGGCGACGAACGACGCGGTGTTGATCACCGATCCGCCGCCGTTGTCCAACAACTTCTCGATGCCGAATTTGCAGCACCAGTAGACGCTCGTGAGGTTGACCTCCTGGACGCGCCGCCACGCGTCGATCCCCGTCGTGAGGATCGAGTCATCGTCTGGTGGTGAGATGCCGGCGTTGTTGAAACAGACGTCGAGAGTCCCAAACCGCCCGATCGCGGCGTCGTACATCGCGGCGACATCCTTGGGATTCGTCACGTCGGCGTGGACGTACAGCCCGCCGATCTCTTCGGCGAGCTGTGATCCCTGTTCGTCGGTGAGATCGGCGACGACGACCTGCGCGCCTTCAGCGGCGAATCGCCTCGCGCTCGCCTTCCCGATTCCGCTCGCCGCCCCGGTGATCACGGCGACCTTTCCCTCGAGGCGTCTTGTCACTCGTGCTCCTTCGTTGCTCTGCGGCTTTCGCGCGGCATCGCTCGCTTCGCTATTCGGTCGTCGAGATGAAGACGTTCTTCACGTCGCTGAACGCCTCGAGCGCGTCCGGGCCGAGCTCCCGGCCGATCCCGGACTGTTTGAAACCGCCGAACGGCGTCGAGTAGCGCACCGAGGAATGAGAGTTCACCGACAAGTTGCCCGTTTCGACGCCGCGGGCGACGCGCAGGGCGCGACCGACGTCGCGGGTCCAGATCGAGCCGGACAACCCGTACTCGGTGCTGTTCGCGATGCGGATCGCGTCGGCCTCGTCGCTGAAGGGCACCACCGCCACGACCGGCCCGAAGATCTCTTCTCTTAGCTGTCGTGCATCCTCGGCGATCGGCGCGAGCACGGTCGGCGGATACCAGAACCCCCGTCCTTGCGGCGCGCTGCCGCGGAAGGCGACCGGTGCCTCGTCGGTGACGTACGAGGCGACGGTTTTCTTGTGCGAGGCGGAGATGAGCGGGCCCATCTCGCTTTGCTCGTCGGACGGCTCGAGGACGCGCACCGCCTTCACCGCAGGCTCGAACAGCTCCATGAACCGCTCGTACACGGAGGCCTGCACCAAGATCCGCGAGCGCGCGCAGCAGTCCTGACCGGCGTTGTCGAACACCGCGTACGGCGCGCTCTGCGCGGCCTGCTCGACGTCGGCATCGTCGAAGACGATGTTCGCGGACTTGCCGCCCAGCTCGAGCGTGACCCGTTTCACCTGCTCGGCGCAGCCGGCCATGATCTGCTTGCCGACCTCGGTCGAGCCCGTGAAGCAGACCTTGCGCACGAGCGGGTTCGCGACGAATCGCCAGCCGACCTCGCGGCCGGAGCCGGTGACGACTTGGAAGACGTCTTCTGGGATGCCAGCTTCGCGGGCGAGCTCGACCAGCTTCAACCCGCTGAGAGGTGTGAGCTCGGCGGGCTTCACGACGACGGTGTTGCCGGCGGCGAGCGCCGGCGCGAAGCCCCACGATGCGATCAGCATCGGGAAGTTCCAGGGCACGATCACCCCGACGACCCCCAACGGCTCGTGGAACGTGATGTCGACACCGCCGGCGACGGGGATCTGGCGACCGGAGTGCCGCTCCGGTCCCGCCGCGTAGTAGGTGACGACGTCGCGGACGGTTGCCGCCTCCCAGCGCGCGTTCGAGATCGTGTGGCCGGCGTTTCGCACCTCGAGCATCGCGAGCTCTTCGTGGGCGGCGTCGACGCGCTCTGCGAACCGGCGTAAAAGGCGTGCCCGGTCGGCTGGGGCGACTGCTCGCCAGGCGGGGAACGCCCCGTGGGCGCGGGCGATCGCCGCGTCCGCCTCTGCGCCGTTCAGCTCTGGAATCGCAGCGATCGGCTCTTCGGTCGCCGGGTTGACGACCGTGAAGGTCCCGCTCAAAGCCGCTCGAAGCCCCTGAATCGCTCCCAGTCCGTCACGGCCGCGTCGTACGCGGAGAGCTCGACTCGGGCGAAGTTCGCGTAGTGGTCGACGACGTCGTTACCGAACGCCGCGCGGCCGAACGCGCTCTCAGAAAAGCGCGTCGCCGCCTCGCGCATCGTTGAGGGCACGCGCGGCTTGTCCGAGACGTAGGCGTTCCCGGTGAACTCGGGTTCCAAGGCGAGCTTGCCTTCGATGCCGTGGATCGCCCCCGCCACGAGCGCCGCGATGGCGAGATACGGGTTGACGTCGCCGCCCGGGACCCGGCACTCGACGCGGAGCGCGTCGCCGTGCCCGACGACCCTGAACGCGCAGGTGCGGTTGTCGTGGCCCCAGGCGATCGCGGTCGGCGCGAAGGAACCCTCGACGTAGCGTTTGTAGCTGTTGATGTTCGGCGCAAAGAACAGCGTCAGGTCCTGCATCGTCGAGAGCATCCCCGCAAGCGCGTGGTCGAAGACGGCGGAATGACCGTGGCCGGAAGCGTGCGCGAAGACGGGCTTGTCGGCGAGATCGCGCAACGAGAAATGGATGTGGCACGAGTTGCCCTCGCGCTCGTTGAACTTCGCCATGAACGTCAGGCTGTGCTGCTCTTGGGAGGCGATCTCTTTCGCGCCCGTCTTGAACAGGCTGTGCTCGTCAGCCTTGGCGAGCGCCTCGAGATACCTGAACGCGATCTCGTGCTGACCGTAGTTGCACTCTCCTTTCGCCGACTCGACGAGCATGCCAGCGGCGGACATCTCGAGACGGATCCGGCGCAGCAACGGTTCGATCCGACCGGTCCCGAGCAGCGAGTAGTCGACGTTGTAGAAGTTCGCCGGCGTGAGGTTCCGATAGGCGGCGGACCACGCCTCTTCGTAGGTCTCCTTGAAGACGATGAACTCGAGCTCGGTTCCGATGTAGGCGCGGAAGTTGATGTCCGAAAGCCGCTGCAGCTGCCGCCGGAGCACCTGGCGCGGGCTCGGCGCCACCTCCTCGCCGTCCGTCGTCAAGACGTCGGCGACGCAGAACGCCGTTCCCTCGTGCCACGGCACCCGTCTCAGCGATGACAGATCGGGACGCAGGACGAAGTCGCCGTATCCCAAGTCCCACGACGCGATCGCGTAGCCGTCGACGGTGTTCATGTCGACGTCGACGGCGAGAAGATAGTTGCAGCCTTCGACGGCGTTCGGGACGATCTCATCCAAGAAGTAGTGCGCGTCGGTGCGCTTTCCCTGCAGGCGGCCCTGCATGTCGGTCATGCCGACGAGGACGGTGTCGACCCTGCCGGATTTGACCTCGATCCCGAGGTCGTCGAGCGAGAGCCAGCCCGCAGGGCGCACCGACGATGGAGTTGTTCTCAATCGACCTCTTCGAGCTCCGTTTGGATGTGGGTGAACTCCGATTCGATCGCCCGCAGTTCCGCCTCGTCGCCTTGGGCCTTCGGACCGGTGAACCACTTCCGGGCGCTCACGAGCCAGAAGATCCCCGAGTACAAGACGACGACGCCGACCGCGATCGGCGCGTAGTTAAAGGTACGCCAGGAAATGGAGCTGAACGGCCCGACTTCGGGGAGCATGAAGAGAATGGTGATCACGAACACCCAGGCGACGCCGAGCCAGCCGATGAGCGGGCTCCAGCGTCCGAGGTGCCAGGGCCCCTTTTCGAATTCGTCGCCCTTCAATCTGCGCAACAGCGTCGGGATGACGTACGCGATGTAGAGACCGATCGTCGCGATCGAGGTGACGGCGCCGTAGGCGACCGCGCTCCAGATGTAGGGGACTCCCAGGATGAAGGCGCCCACCGCCGCGAACCAGATCGAGTTCGTGGGGGTGCGGGTGCGCGGGTTGATCCGGTGCCAGAAGCGGTGTCCGGGAACTGCGCCGTCGCGGCTGAAGGCGTAGATCATCCGCGAATTCGCCGTCACCGACGCCATGCCGCAGTAGAACTGGGCGACGATCGCGACGAGCAACAACAGCTCGCCGCCGTGGCGTCCGATCGCATCGATGAAGATCTGCGCAGGAGGGACGCCCGTTGCCGACGTGAGCGCCGAGTTGTAGTCGAGGTGGATCGCGTAGGTGATCCCGAGGATCAAGATGAATCCGGCGACCAACGAGACGATGATCGAGCTGACGATGCCTTTCGGCCCCGACGTCGCTGGGCTCCTCGTCTCCTCGGTCAGGTGCGCCGAGGCGTCATAACCGGTGAAGGTGTACTGCGCCATCAGCAACCCGATCATGAAGACGTAGAAACCGGATGAAAATCCGGTCTTGTTCACAAAGTCCGTGAACAGAAAACTCGCCGTCGCGTGGTGCGAGGGAACGATCAGCAGAACGAGGGCGATCAGCGTGACGCCCAAGATGTGCCACCAAACGCTCACGTCGGACAAGAACGCGACGACGCGGATGCCGAAGGTGTTCAAAAGTCCGTGCGCGAGCAGAATGCCGGCGTACACCCAGACGGTGTGGTCGCGGGTGGCGGTGAAACCCGTCGTGAGGTTCAAAAGGGCGGTGAGGAAGAGCGCCATGCCGAAGTCGATACCGGCGGTGATCGCCACCTGACCGAGCATGTTGAACCAACCGGTGAACCAGCTCCAGGCACCCGTGTTGCGCTTCGCGAGCTTCGCCGCCCAGTAATAAAGGCCCCCCGCCGTCGGGTACGCCGAACAGACCTCGGCCATGCCGAGGCCGACGACGGTCGTCATGCCGCCGACGAGCAACCAGCCCCAAACCATGTCGACGGGTCCGCCGGTTGTGAGGCCGTAGCCGTACAGCGTGAGGCAGCCCGAAAGGATCGAGATGATCGTGAACGAGACGGCGAAGTTCGAAAACCCTCCCATTCGTCGTCGCAGCTCCTGGGCGTAGCCCAGCTGGTGGAGTTGTGCGACATCGGGATCGATCGCCCCAACGGCTCGCGACATCGCATCGTCGCTGACGGTCACCGCAGTTCCCCCCTGCCGAATCTCCCCGGCGCTCGGCCAGCCGCCCCGACCGCTTGAGAACACGTCTCATAGCGCGACGACGGAGCCCCCGCTCCACCGTCACGCCTCGGTCGCCGACATCGCTGACGACGCACGAGTGCTCGCGCGCTGGCGAGAATGGAAGCAGCGCGATCGCAAAGTGTCAACTAGCTTGCAAAAAGCGAGGACGTCAGACTTTTGTACGACGGAGCGCCGGCGACCCGGACGAGGCGTTTTTCTCGGAGGAGGAGTCCGTGACGGGCAAGGAACGCTGGAAGGAAGAGCCGGATGAGCAGGACTATCCGGCAGCGCTCAACTATCTCAGCCTCGTGATGAGCGAGGAGCGCGCGAAGGACGCGGTCGAGATGTTGCAGAAGGCCGAGGTCGTCCGGTACCTCGCGAAGGACCTCCTCCGGTCGAGTCGCCTGGCGCTGTTGCCGCCCGAAAACTTCCACGTGGTTAAGGATCTGAAAAAGATCGCGAAGGGAAGG
The DNA here is from genome assembly GCA_049696635.1 of Acidimicrobiales bacterium. Classification (GTDB taxonomy): domain Bacteria; phylum Actinomycetota; class Acidimicrobiia; order Acidimicrobiales; family Bog-793; genus CAVRXQ01. Next base: position 9,579 of record JBAVUF010000106.1, read on the forward strand.
AAGCTCTCACCGGTTCTGCTGGTCGCCGGTGAGGTGCAACACGACGCGCCGCTCACGATCGCCGATGGGTACCACCGCATCTGCGCGAGTTATCACCTGACCGAGGACGCGCCGATCCCGTGCCGCATCATCGAATTCGAGGGAAGGGCGCGCACCAAGACGAATCGTCCGGTTCGCCGCGGGCGAGGCGAACCGGAGAAGTAGGGCGGGCGCAGGGCGGCTTTCTGCGCGGGCATGCTTGACCCCTGTTCGCGAAGAGACCGGCCCGCCGTCACCGCGACGACGTGGCGCCCGTCACGTCCGGCTCTCGGGTCCGTCGGCCGCTGGCGATTCCCGCACGTTGACCTGTGGCAAGGCGGTGGTGACCGATGACTGCGCCGGCGTCGGCGGCGGCGGCTTCTTCCATGGGCCGACGGCGGCGGCGAGCATTGACGAGTTCGGAACGTGCAGCAGTCCTTGATCGGTCCGAACCAGCACGTAGGTGAGGTTCATCGCCCTCACGATGCCGTCGAACTCTCCGCCGAGCGCGCCCGAGCGAATGCGGATGTGGTCGCCGTGGCGGAACGGGCGCGCCATCAAAAGCACGATGCCGGCGAAGAGGTTGCCGAGCGCCTGCTGCGCGGCGATGCCGAGCACGACCCCGGCGATCGCACCGCCGACCGCGACGTGCGACAGCGGCACGGAGATGAGGCCGAGCGTCGCGAAGACGACGACGACGTACCCGACGATGGCGACGACGACGCGAAACGCCCGACCTGCGCCGGCGCGCAGCCGGAGGTCGATCACTTGTTCGGCCC
>JBAVUF010000107.1:0-3217 GCA_049696635.1 Acidimicrobiales bacterium
GCTTCGAGCGAGGTGGCGTCGTCGTCGCGCCCACGACCGCGGTATACGAGTACATCCGTGCGGCGGCGACCGCCGCGCACGATGACGGCCGGCCGATCGTCGCCTTCGCCGCGAGTCGCGTCGGTGCGGCGCACCTCGAAGCGTTGACGGGCATCGAGCCCGAGGGCTGGAAAACGGCTTCAACGCTCAAAGACGGCAGCTTCGTCGTCTTAGACGACCCGGGCTTCACGCCGATTCGTGGAACCGCCGACCTCGTCGAGTTCGCGCGGACGGGCCGCATTGCCGCCGTCTTCCTCGACCGACGCGCCAACCAGACGTTTGTCGAGCGGGACCCCTCACTGATCGGCTCTCCGGGCCCGCTCGAGCGCTTTGAGGCGGAGGGCGTGCGCGTCGTCGTCGCAGCGGATCTCGCCCGACTCGCCTCCGAGATCCGCCGCCTACGCGGCGTCTCGCGGGTATCGGGCAGAGAACCGTTCGTCGTGAGCGCCCGGCCCGCGTCGATCGCCGATCTCGTCGGTGGCACGATCGAATCCGGTCGCCTCGGACGCGCGTTCGGCGCACACGCGGGGGGCGAGGTGCTCGCCGTCGGTCCGGCGGCGGTGCTATCTCGGTCGCTCAACGAGATCCCCGACGCGCGCCGGACGCACCTCGTTGTCGCTCCGATCCGAGTCGATCGGGACCGTCGGTCGTTCGCAGTCGGTGTCGCCGAACCGAGAAGCCTTCGCCAAGCTCTCGGCCGTTTCCCGCTCGGCGGCCGGGATCGGGCGGAATGGATCGCTCGCAGCGAGGCGCTCGATCGAACGATGCTTCTTGATCGTTCTCGCCTTTTGGGGCGCGACATCCCCGAGCGCGCCGGCCCGCGAACTCGCGAGATCAGCCGGGATCTCTAGGAAGCCGAGCTCGATCTCGGAGGTGGACGCGTCGTCAGAGCTCGGAGCGGCCGCGAAGCTCGCCGCCGAGACGTCGGCCGAGCTGTCCTCGAAACCGACGCGTCGCCGCGACCTCGCCGCGTCCTTCGGGTGTGCAGATCCTCGACCAAGTCGGCGAGGAGAAGCACGGTGTCAGACCGATTCGTCGCGGCTCGGCGCCAATGAAGGCGACGGCCGACCCGCGTGGCGGACGTGCGAGGTGGTCGATGGCGAGGCGGGGCTCGCTGCGCAGCGTCGCGGTGATCGTGCGCTGGCGACGGAACCGGCCCGAAACACGCGACGAGGACCTCGAGAGCGTCGTCAGATCGTGCCGCCCGGAGAGTGCCGAGAGCGCCTCCAGGGTCCGTAGGTCGCTCACCCCACTGAGGACGAGTTTCGTGCCAAACAGAGTGAGGAATCCATCGGCGGCCGCGCCGTAGCGCGCCCGCGCCTGGGAGAGGTCTTGCAGGCAGGCCAACGTGACGACACCCTGACTTGCTCCTTCGGCGACGAGGACCGGCAGATCGTGCAAGGGGGCGATATTCGCAAGCTCGTCGAGGACGAAAAGCGTCGGCGCCGGCGCAATCGGAGTGCTCGCGAATCGGCGGTACGCGGCGGTGCGGATGTCTCGCAGCACGCCCGCGACGAGTGGCGCGAGATGCAACTGATGCTCCGCCGGCGCGGCGATGTACAGGGTCGAACACGACGCAACGAAGCCGTCGCCGTCTACCGACGGCATTGCAGCGTTCTCTACAGCTGCCGTTGTGCGGTATCCGGAGAGCACGCTTGACGCCGTCGACCAGATGGCGCTTTGTTCACGCTCCTCGGTCTCGGTCAAGCCTTTGAGGAGATCGAGTGCCTGGTCGGCATCGGCGCGGGCAAGGACAGATGAGAAGCGCTGCGGCTCCCTCCGGTTCACCGCCGAAACGACGTCGCTGAACGCGCAGTCAGACAGCGCCGCCGCGTGAAAGAGCGTGGACAGCAGCGCTGACGCTCGTTCGGTCCAGTGCGACCCCTCGAGGCTGTTCCGACCTTCACGACTCGCGCCCACCATTGCTTCTGCAGTTAGTACGGCGCCATCCCAGGATCGCGACGATCGCAGCGGCGACCATCCGACACGGCGGGCGCCGGGGAGGTCGTCAACCGATCGGGTCGGGTCAAAGACGAGACATTCGCCGAGGCGCGCCCTCGCCGACAGCGTCGCGTCTAGGACGTCGCGCTTTGTAGAGACGGCGACGACTGGCCCGAAGGCCGCGAGCACATTTGGCACAACGACGCTCGAGGTCTTTCCAGAACGCGGCGGTCCGAGCACAAGCACACCGTTTTCCTCTGGCGCGAACACAAGTTCTCCCCAAGTTTCACCGAGGAAAATCGCGTGCCTCGCACGCCGCGATGCAGCGAGGACTCTGCTTTGGAGCGCCCACGCGTCGTCGTCTTCTCGCATCGTCATTTCTTGAGAAAGCGATGCTGACGCGCATCACCTCCCGTTCACGGTACCGGGCACTACTTCGCCACAATCGTCGCCGCGACGTACGTCGCGATCACATTTTGGTGCCTTACACAGGCAAATCGCGCGTCATTGCGCGCGATTGATGAGTACCCCGCGCGTCGTCGCGACATATGACGCGCGTCGCTACACCGCGCGAAAACGAAAATGCTTGCAATTCAACGCGAAATCGCCTTTTATTGCGTCGGCTACACCACATGTACAGGAGGTGGCCGTGAACAAAACCGAACTGATCGGGAGAATCAGTGCCGACTCGGGACTGACCCGTCAGCAATCGGAGGCCGCGCTCGACGCTCTCGTGTATGAGATCACGAAGAGCGTGCGTTCGGGTGATCCGATCCGTATCACCGGTTTTGGCACATTCAAAGCGCGTCAGCGTCCCGCGCGTAGCGGACGCAACCCGCAAACAGGTGCCGCGGTGATGATCAAGGCGTCTCGGGGGATTGGATTTACCCCGGGTTCGCAATTGAAGACGGATCTGAATGCCAGCGCGGAACTGCCCGTGCCCGCATCTGCTCCGGCGCCTGCAACGGCGCCGAAGAAGAGGGCTCGCAAGGCAGCTCCGAGGAAAGCAGCGAAAAAGCGCACCGCGAAAAAGGCTGCGCCGAAGAGAGCCGCAAAGAAACGGACGGCCAAGCGGGCTGCTCCGAAGAAGGCGGCCAAGAAGACTGCGGCGAAGAGGCGTCCGGCGAAGAAGCGCGCGGCCCGTAAGGCTCCCGCGAAGCGTCGCTCGACGAGAAAGCGCGCCGCGAAGAAAGCACCGGCGAAGCGTCGCCCGGCAAAGCGGCGCGGCGCCAAGAAG
>JBAVUF010000108.1:0-9482 GCA_049696635.1 Acidimicrobiales bacterium
GTCGCGACGTTGCCGGCGATGATGACACCGGTCCGCCAGTTCTCCCGCAGCTCGGCGACCGTTTCGATCACCCGACGCGAGTGGCCGTGCGCGGTGTCCACGCAGATCACATCGACCTCGGCGTCGATGAGGGCTTTCGCCCTCCCGTAGCCCTCAGCGCCGACTCCAACGGCCGCCGCGACCCGAAGTCTGCCGTCCGGGTCCTTGCTTGCTTGAGGGAAGGCCTCTTGTTTCGAGATGTCCTTCACGGTGATGAGGCCGCGGAGTCGCCCATCGTTGTCGACGATCGGCAGCTTCTCGACCTTCGCCTCCTGGAGGATGCGGCGCGCCTTTTCGAGGTCGGTGCCGACTGGCGCCGTGATGAGACCGTTCGCGGTCATGACGGTCGAGACCGGGACGCGCGGGTCTTCGTGGAAACGCAGGTCACGATTGGTGACGATGCCGACGAGACGGTTGTCGGCATCGACGACCGGTACGCCGGAGATGTGGAAGTGCCGCATCAGCTCGAGCGCCTCCGCGACGGGACGGTCCGGACCGATCTTCACCGGGTTCTGGACCATGCCCGCTTCCGAGCGCTTCACCCTGTCGACCTCTTCGGCCTGGCGTTCGGCGGACATGTTGCGGTGAACGGTGCCAAGGCCGCCGAGGCGGGCCAACGCGACCGCCATGCGGGATTCGGTGACGGTGTCCATCGCCGCCGAGACGAGAGGGATGTGCAGCTCAAGGCGATCGCAAAGCCTGGTCGTGGTGTCGGCCTCATGTGGCAGGACGTCGGAGTTTTGGGGGACAAGCAGGACGTCGTCGAAGGTCAACGCGGTCTCGGTGGGCGAGCCCCCGGCTTCACGAGCCATTTTTCATCGTGCTCCCGACATCTCAGGCGTGCGGACTTCGGCTGAAACTGACCCTACCCGTGTGGGCAGCCGTCGGTGGGACCCGTGCGCGATCGACGCGTCGACATGAGCCCGCGGAGCTTCGTCTACCAGATCCGCGCTGCGCGCGGTGGGGGCTGGCGCCGTAGTTTGCGATCCGTGCGCGTCGTTTCCCTGCTGCCATCGACGACCGAGATCCTCTTCGCGATCGGCGCGGGAGACAGCGTCGTCGGCGTCACCTTCGAGTGCGACTATCCGCACGAAGCGCGCTCGCGGCGCGTCGTCTCGACGACGGCACTGCTCGGTGGGTCCACCCCGGGCGAGATCGACGCCGAGGTGAACGCGAAGATCGCCGCCGGCGAGGAGTTGTATCTGCTAGACGAAGGGGCGCTCCGAGAGCTCGATCCGGATCTGCTGGTGACACAAGACCTGTGCGCGGTTTGCGCGGTCGACGTGAAGACGGTTGACGAAGCGCTTGTGCACTTGGGTTGTCGCAGCGCGGTGCTGACGGTCAACCCGCAGCGCCTCGACGACGTGCTCGGCTCGATCTTCACGATCGGCGAGGCGGTCGGAAGGCCCGATGCTGCCCGGGAGCTCGTTGACGTGCTCGACACGAGGCTCAGAGAGGTCAAAGACGCCGTCGCCGAACGCCCACGCCCGCGGGTTGCGGTCCTTGAGTGGACCGATCCGCCATTTGACGCAGGACATTGGATTCCCGACATGATCGAAACAGCAGGTGGTGTGTCCGTTCTTGGAGACTCGGGCCGTCCGTCGCGCCGCATCGATTGGGCGGAGGTCGACCGAGTCTCGCCGGAAATATGCGTCGTCACACCTTGTGGATACCACCTCGACGACGCGGTCGGACTCGCCGCCGATCTGATCTCGTCAGGAACGTTGCCAACCGACTGTCGGGTGTGGGCTGTCGACGCCGACTCCTCGTTCGTGCGGCCGGGTCCACGGCTCGTCGACGGTGTCGAAGCGCTCGCGGGCATCTTTCATCCCGACGCGGTTCCCATCCGGTCGGATCTCGCGTACTACGTCGGCACGACGTCGGCGAAGACGAAGCCGTCGCGCTCGACGACTTCGCCGACGGTGACGTCGAGCGGAAAAGAGAATCCAGGGCCGTCGACGGCGAACGTGTGAAATTCGCCGTTCTCTCCGCATGGGTCGACGCCAGAGGGGAGTTCGCGCAACAGTTGGGCGTCGTAGAACCGCCCGGCGATCTCCGGCGGAGCCTGGGTCGGGTCGACGCAGGTGACGATCGCTCGGATCCCGGCGGCAATCATTTCGGCCGCGAGTTCTTCGGTGCGCCGATGCCAGAGCGGGAACAGCGGCGAGAGGCCGGTCCCCTCGAGCATCGACTCGCGGTACTCGCGGATGTCGGTGAGGAAGATGTCTCCGAAGACGACGCGCTCGATGCCGGAATCAACGGCGGTCGCGACCGCGGACGACATGAGCGCCTCGTAGGTCGCGTTCGGACACGGCCAGGGCAGGTCGACGACGTGCAACGGCAGGCCGAGCGCTTCGGCTTGGGCCTCGAGCAAGCTGCGACGGACCGCGTGCATCGCCACCCGATCGGCCGTGGAGTTGACCGTCGTCAGCAGCCCGACGACATCGAGCGACGAGTCCGAGCGGGCGCGGTGCAACGCGAGCGTGCTGTCCTTGCCCGTTGACCAACTCATCCAGGCAAGTCGTCTCGGCGCATCCATCTCAGTCGTCTTCGACGTACGGACAGTGTCGGCACCCTTGTGAGCAGCAATAGCCGCGGGCAGCGAGGTAGCCAGCCGAGAACACGAAGAGCCCCGAAACCGGGTCGGTGTAGCCCGGCGCGCCAGAGAGAAGCGCCGCTTCGTGGGCTGCGAGGATCGCCGCACGATCCGGCGTGTCGAGACGTAGCCGCGATTGAGCGGGACGCGTCAGTGGGCGATCAGCGAGCGGGTCTGACCTCTGCTCCATGTCGGCGGCAATTTACCGGGGCGAGAACGGCCACCGAGAGCGAGCACCACATCCCGCGGCAGCTTCCGTTCCAGTTCCTTCGTCGTTCCGCGTACTTCGGCGCGCCGCGAGGAGTTGCTGTGCGGCACGCCACCCATCACAAGCCGACCGCAGTCGAGCACGCGGGCCAGGCCGACCAGCCGTCGAGCCGTTGAAGTCTGGCGGCGGCGGCGTTCTGTATCGCCACACTCGCATCGCTCGGCAATCCCGAAAATCCGAGTCCCCACCACGTGGACGCGGCGAACTGGTACGCGCCGTAGTAGCCGTTGCCGGTGTCTTCGATGTAGTTGTCGTCCGACTCACACAATCGCAGCGCCAGCCATTGCGACGGCGTTGCCGCGGACGACGGACTGACCGCGACGGTGACGGATGCAACCGCCGCGGGCCGCACTTCGTGTTGGCGATGCGCGAAAAGGTACGGCAGCGGCGTCGTGCGGTAGACCCCGGCGACGATCGCCGTCGCCGCGCGAGGAAGCCGCGGCAGCGCTTGCCGTACACGAGCGGTGAGGCGCGGGTGCTCGCTATGTCTCGCAGCTCTGACGAGCGGTGTGGACGGACCGCTCGAGTGGGCGACGCCGATTGCGCCGGCGGCGCCCAGAATGACTGTGGCCGAAGTGATCGCAAGCTTTGGGTGCGGTCGCATCGAAGGCCTCCTTGGATCGGTGTATTCCCCCTGGTCCAGGTGGGTCGGATGCGGGCCGACCGCCTTGCTGCATTCGACTCGTGATCCGATGCCGGCAGGGCGAGTACGAATCGGGGCGAAGTTCGCCCGTGCGAGGTGCAGGCTGGCCGTGCCCTTCGCTTGGTTCTCTCGCCGCTCCTTTTGATCAGTCGGGGAGGCACGTCTTGACGCACCGCCCGCGCGCGTTCGCGCTATGGATCTGTGCGGGTCTCGCTCCGGCGAACGCCCAGGGGCAACGGCACGAGCGCCCATTGCCCCGTTTGTGTCAGAAGGAAAGAGGTTATCGAGCGTTCACCGAATGTGCCGAGCCTGCGCAAACTCCCATGTCAGGCCTCTAGACAGCGATCGTCGGACCCACCGTCTGAGTTTTCCGAACCGCTCGGGTCGGTCGGTCAGCTCCGGCGTTTTGGACCGAAGCGGCCGTCGAGGTCGTTCGCGACCTCTTCGATGAGCGTCGTCGTCTTCGGTTCGGAGTCCTCTTTCGGCGGTGTCAGCGCGGTGAGGGTGACGAAACCTGCGCTCGAGAGCGCCTCGTCGTCGTCTGGACGCGTCGTCCGGCCGCGATAGCCGAGCGAGACGCGGATCCGTCCCGAGTCGACGCTCGTCGAGTGGTAGATGTCTGACTCGCTCAAGAGCGCTCGGCGCACCCCGCGCAGCTCGTCGAGGGGTCGGTTCGGCACATTGCAGTTGAGGACGCTGCCCGGGGTCATCGCCACGAGCGGGTCGATGAGCGCGACTGCGATCCGCGCCGCCGTCACGTAATGGACCGGAGCTTTGCCGTCAGCCTTGATGCTGATCGCGAGGGCAGAGCGCCCGGTCTTTGCTGCGGTGAAGGCCGCGCCGACGGTGCCGGAGTGAAGGATCAGCCGTCCGATGTTGCGGCCGCGGTTGATCCCCGACACGACGAGGTCAGCCGGCGGTCCGAGCGCGCCGCCGAGCGCGATCGCGACGCAGGTTGCGGGAAGGGAATTGACCCCGAAGGCGCGCACGCCCGTTGCCCGCTCGAGCTCGACCGCCTCGAGCGCCAAGGCATCGGCGGAGCCTTGTGGTTGAACACCAGTCGCGGCGCTCGAGCCGCTTTGATCCTCGAGCGGTGCGACGACGTCGATTTGGTGTCCCGCTTCGGCGAGTGCCGCGGCAAGTGTGGCGATGCCCGGCGCGAAGACGCCGTCGTCGTTCGTCACGAGCAGGTGCACGGATCGTTCCTCCGACGACGAAATGTTTGCGGGACCGTCGGTACCATACCGACGTGCCGCCACCCACTGGCGAAGAGTTCAAGATTGTCGCCGGAACGACGAGCGCCACGATCACGGAAATCGGCGCAACGTTGCGAGCATTCACGGTTGACGGCCGGGCGATCGTCTGGGGGTTCGGCGAGGATGAGATGTCTTCGTACGGACGTGGACAGGTGCTCGCGCCGTGGCCGAATCGCCTCGCGGACGGGACCTACGCCTTCGGGTCCCGCCCAGCTACGGCGCCGCTCGATGAGCCGGAGCGAAAGAACGCGATCCACGGCATCGTGCGCTGGTTGCCGTTCGCGATCGAACCGGTCGACGAGGCCTCGATTCGCTGCTCGCTGCGTCTCGGGCCACAGCCCGCGTACCCCTGGTGGTGGCGGCTGGACATCGGCTACGCCGTCGAGCCGGGATCGCTCACCGTTTCGACGACGTTCGAAAACCTCGACGACGTGCCGGCGCCCTTCGCGCTCGGTTTTCATCCCTATCTCGCCGCAGGCCCTCGAGGCGTCGATGGTTCGCGGGTTGCGGTACCTGCCGCGCGACACCTCGTCGCCAATGAGCGGATGTTGCCGATCGGTACCGAGACGATTGGTTCTTCGACGTTCGCCTCGATCGCGAAGGGTCAGTCGCTTGAGGGTTTCGCGATGGATGACGCGTTCACTGAGCTGGGACGCGACTCGGACGGTCGATGGCGGGCGCAGTTTTGGCCCGACGGCGAGCGGTCGCCGGTCGTCGTGTGGGGGGACGAGAGTTTCACGCACGTGATGTGCTTCACCGCCGACACGCTCGGCGTGGCGGACCGCCGTCGCGCCCTCGCGCTCGAGCCGATGACTGCGCCACCGAACGCGCTCGCGAGTGGCGACGGGATTCTCGTCGTCGGGCCGGGCGAACGGGTCGACGCCCGCTGGGGCATCACCCTTGATTGATCGCCCGCTCGTCGGCGGACCTCAGGAAATCAGGACGTCGCGCAGGCCTTCACTTGCGAAGCCGTGCCCTGCAAGGACAACAGCGCGCAGAAGCTCACGTCGCTGACCTTCCACGTGCCCTTTTGGAGAACGGCCTTGCCAGACGAGCCCACGAGCTCGGGGGTCTTGCCGAGATAGATCGTGTAGGTCACGGTCGCCGACGTCTTGGAGGTGACCTTCACCTTCGTGACCTTGACCGACACCGACGCACCGGTCGAAGTCTTCGACTGAGACTTGAGGAACGAAGCGAACTCGGAGCCGTTCTGCAGCAGCGTGACCTTTTTTGTTGCGGGCGTCGAGCCTTTGAAGAAAGCCGTCCAGTTCGCGGTGATCTTCGCGGTCGTGTTCGAATTGCCGCTCTTACTCGTGTGGTTGGCCGTCGAAGCGGCGGACGAGCATGCCGAAAAGACCAGCGATCCGGCGACGACGAGAGCGGAGAGAACGACCAGAACGCCAGGTCGGGCGCCTCGTGAGTGCGGGATCCGCACCATATCTTCGGTACCTCCTCTGTTCGCGAGGACGGCGTCGCGTCGAATCTCGAAAAAACCAGCCTAACGGCGCGCTCGCGAGTTTCTGGGCACCTCATCGACGGCGTTTGCGCAGCTTGAAACCCTAATTTGGCGCCGTCAGTGCTGGGATCTTGCCAACGCACCAATAGAATCGTCTATTGACAGAGAAGGGATCCCTCGATGATCCAGCCGACCCAACGCAAGAACGGAATTCGTCCCCACCACGCCGCCGGCGTTGTCGCTTTCGTGGCGCTCGTCATCATCGCCTTCGTGGCTCTCTCTGGCGTTGTCGCCGTCGTCTTCAAGGTCCTTGAGCTCGCGATCGTCGTCGCCGTCGTCTACTTTGTGGCGCGGTTTTTCCTGCGCCGTTCGCACGCCTGATCCTTCCGGGCTCCAAAGATGTGTGGGCGGTATGTGCTCGCGACCCCGATCGACGAGCTGGTGAGCTTTTTCGAAGCGAGCCTCGCCCCGGCTGTTGGTGCGGAATACAAGTCGAGCTACAACGTCGCTCCGACGGATTCGGTTCTCGGACTCCTCGAAGAGGAATCGCAAGGACGCGTGCTCGATGAGTTCCGTTGGGGACTCATCCCGTGGTGGGCGAAGGATCTGACGGTCGGCAGCCGGACGTTCAACGCGCGTGCGGAATCCATCGCGTCGAAGCCGGCGTACCGCGATGCCTTCGAGAAGCGGCGTCTCGCCGTCGTCGCCGACGGTTTCTACGAATGGCGGAAGGATGAACACGGCAAGCGCCAACCCTTCTACTTCACGCGCGCCGATCACGAACCCATGACGTTCGCGGGATTGTGGGCGGTCTGGCGTGACCGGTCGGGAAAAGACGAGGACCGACACTGGCTTCGGTCGTGCACGATCATCACGACGGACGCGAACAAAGAGGTCGCAACGGTTCACGATCGGATGCCGGTGATCTTGGAGCAGGACGTGCTCGAGCGGTGGATCGATCCCTCGGCGGGGGATCGCGACGAGCTCGAGGCGCTGTTGCGTCCCGCCGACGAAGGAACGCTGTCTTTCGAGCCGGTTGACCGCCGTGTGGGCGCCGTCGCGAATAACGATCCTGGGCTGATCGCGCCGATCCCGGACCCCGAGGGGTAGCCGGCCGAAAACTCGAGGGGTCACTCAGGCAGGTGGTCGCAGGCGAGCTACACCAGGGTGGCGCCCTTAATGTACCGAGTCCGGTATATTTATTGGCGTGAACCAAGATCTCCTAACCGTTTCCGAGGCTGCGGACCGTCTCGGCGTATCGCCCCGTCGCGTCCGGGCCCTGATCGAACACGGCCAGCTCGAGGCTGAGCGCCTGGGGTCGATATGGCTCGTCCCCGCCTCCGCCGTTCGCCGTGCCGATCGCGCACGCCACCGCCGTGGGCGCCCATTCAAGCCCGATCGCGCTTGGCGATGGATCAACTTGCTCGAAAGCGACGGCCCGCCGGCTCGCGCCAGCTTTGACGAGATGCGACGAGCGCTTAGGCCGCGAGCTCTGCACAAGTTGGCTTATATCCACCCTGGGGTGCTTCCGCTCCTCGATGAGCACGTCGTTTACGGCGGGCGGGACGCCGCATTGCACGACGGTGTCCCGGTCGATCCGGGCGAACCGAAGGATGTGTACGTGAAGGAGAGCGATTGGCTGGCGCTGTCGGATCGGGTCGGGGCGAGGCCTGTGTCGGACGGTGCGAACGTGGCGCTGCACGTGGTGCCGGACGAGGCCTGGCCGTTCGAGGTTGGGGAGCGGTTCACCAGTCTTTGGTCGGCGTGGCTCGACCTCGCCGACCGGGACGACCGTGCCGCCGACACTGTTCTCGACCGACTCGTCGGCGGGCGCATCGATGGTTGAGATCGACATCACCGAGGACCTCCTTCCCAGACATCACGGAGTTCTGCGTGCGCTCGGTCTTCTGTCGCACTCGTTGGAGCCTCAAGAGTGGTGCATCGTCGGCGGGTTGATGGTCTTAATTGCGGCGCGCTCAGTCGGAGCTCGGGTGCCGCGAGCAGAACAGACGAAGGACGGGGACATCGTCGTTGACGTTGTGGCCCGTCCGGGGATGCTCGGACGGGTCGCCACCCAGCTTGAAACCCTCGGATATGAGATACCGCCCCACGCGTGGAACGAACGACGGGAAATCGCGAAGTGCATGTTCGTGTCCGGCAATTCGCAGTTCGACGTGCTCGCACCAGACGACGCTATTGAGAGCGAGCTTGTCGTCGAAGGCCGCATCGAGAGCATCGCCATGCCCGGCGGACGCCGGGCGCTGGAAGTGGCTGAACTCGTGTCGATCAGATACGCGGACGAAGCCTTTGACGTGACCGCTCGAGTTCCGCTCTTGTGCGGGGCCGTCGTCGTGAAGACGCTTGCCGCCATCGATCCACGCACATCCAGCCAGAGTCGGCACATCCAAGATGTGGCTGTCTTACTGACGCTCGTTGAAGACCCGATTGAATACCTGGCGCGCTTCAGCGAGGCGGACATGAAAGTGATGGGGGCTATTCGCGATCGATTACTCGACGACGGTGATGTGGCTTGGGAAGGGATCGATCTGGATGATCGGTTGAAGGCTCAGGCCGTCGTTTTGCTAACCCGCACAAGCTGAGGCAGCGGTTCGTCGATTGGCCGCAGACGGCGCGCCGCGACTCATGCGTCACGACGCCTCGTGACGCGGCACCCCTGGCGGCGTCGAACATACGTTCGGTATGCTCCGCGGATGAGCGTCAGCTCCTCCGCGCCCGCCCGCGCCGTCCCGTCCCGCCTGCTTGCCGACCGGCTGCGCCCGACCGTCCTTGCTCGGGACGAGCTGTTACCGGTGGCGCCCGCCTTCACCGAATTGCTCGGTACCCCAGGGCTGAGACGGGGGAGCACGGTCGCGATCTCGACGACCGGCGGCGCCGGTGCGACGGCGCTCGCCTTTTCCCTCCTCGCCGCGGCGAGCACCGAGGGGGCGTGGTGCGCCGCGGTTGAGATGGCCGATCTCGGGGTCGTCGCGGCGGCTGAGCTCGGCGTGGCGCTCGACCGCCTTGCCCTCGTTCCCCGTCCGGGACGCAAGCTCGCTCCGGTCATCGCCGCGCTCTTGGATGGCTGCGATGTCGTTCTCACCCCGACCAGCGTCTCGGCTCCCGACTTCCGTCGTCTTGCGGCGAGGGCGCGCGAACGCCGCTCGGTGCTCGTCATGCTCTCCGGTTCGCGCGCCGTCGCAGCTTCTCGTCGGCCGGTGCCCGAC
>JBAVUF010000109.1:0-6861 GCA_049696635.1 Acidimicrobiales bacterium
GATTCGCGACAAAGAACCCGCCGAGGACGTAGCCGATCCCGAGCCACCCCAGCGCGAAGCCGAGCACGACAACGAGTCGGACGTCTCCGAACCCGAGGAAGCGATCATCGATCCGACGGATACCCCAATACAGCAAGAACCAGCCCGCCGAGCTTGCCGCCGCTACGCCTAGCCGCGACCATGAACCTGCCTTCGCCGTCGGCAGCAGCAGCAGGAGCAACAATGCAGCACCGACCAGTTGCACCATCCGACGTGGCAGGACGCGATGGTCCAGGTCGATCGCTCCCAACGCCACCAGCCCGGCAGCAAGCACCGTGTACGCCGGCAAGGCGAGCGAGAACCCGAATCTTGCCGCGTTCGCGGCGAACAGCGCACCCGTGAGCAACTCAAGGAGCGGGTAGCGCAGCGCGATGTGCGCTCCGCAGTGCCGGCAGCGGCCCCGAAGGAGGAGATACGAAAGAACGGGAACGTTCTCCCATGGAGCAATCGGTGCAGCGCACTGCGGACAGAAAGACCCTGGCCGGACGATGGAGAGTCCACGGGGCACCCGATAGACGACGACATTCAGGAACGAGCCGACAAGAAGACCGAGAAGCGCGAGGCCGATGATGAGCTCGGCTAACACAGTGAACTGCTCAACCGTGATCGAATAGCAGGCGCGTTCCAGCCGGCAGGAACCGTGAATACGCCTTTAACCGCGTAGCACGTCTCATCTCGTCCCTCCGGCAAGCGCTCGCGCGCATGCCTTTTCTCCGCCGCGCCCCTCGTTCCTACGCGCGACGAAGCAACGAACGGGGAAGTCTCCGCCTCCCGAAACAGAGCACAAGAACAGCGATCCCGGCGAGCGCGAACAACTCGGGGTAGTAAGAGAACGCCTGATAACGGAACTTCACGACGTGCGTCCCCTTGCTGACCCGCACTCCGACGTACGCCGGCGCGATGAGTTCGGTCTTGGCACGCTTCCCATCCACGGTCACCGTCCAACCCGGGTCGTAGGAGACCTTCAAAAGGACCACCGCCGTCCGGTTCGCGTGGACGGTCGTCGCGAATTCGCCCTCTTGGAGATCGTTGTGCTGAGAGAGGACGGACCCGGGCGGCCCCGCGGGGCGCTTTCCTGCGGCCAGGGTCGGAGCGGCGGCGGCTCGTCCTCCAAAGGAGACGACTCGGTAGACGCCCTCGCCCGCAAGCGGCGAATTCAGGAATGTCAGGCTGTCCGCGCCCATGTGCGCGCGATTTTCGATGAGCGGCGGTCCGATGGTATCGACGACTTGGGCGTATCCATTCTGTGACAGGAACCAGAGCAGGTACGGCCCTGCACGCTCGAGCAACCGCGCGCCCGTCGGCGGGCGGCGCGTCGTCGGAAGGATCACGAAACGGATCCCGAAGAGCGCGTAGTCGGCCGGGTTCGTGTCGACGAATTCGGCCTCGGGATCACTCATCAGCGAAGACGCCCGGTTCGTGAAACCGATCTCGTCGACCTGGTCGACGGAGAGGTACTCGCTCGTTTCCACATTCCCGACCCGGAAATTTGTCCCCCAACCGGTGAACAGCAGACCGGCGTAGGTACGGCCTCCGCCGATCTGCTTGATTTTCGCAACAAGGCGATTGACCTGGGATTCCGCGACCGACGCCGACCGTTGGGAGGCGATGTACCTGGCGTCAAAGCCGTCCACGTGACCGAGCTGGACCCACATCGGTGTACTCACGGCAATTATCAGGCCCGCGAACATGATTCGAGCAACGAGACGCCTCGAGGGACGCGAATTCCACTGCTCGAGATACGCGCCGCGCAGTCGGAACGCAGCGAATCGGACCACCTGGCCGACTGCGACCGCACCCACACCGACGAGCAAGATGACACTCATGTCCAAGCCGGTCACGAAGCGCCGGAGAAACAGCTCCTTGCTCCCAGGAAGCAGGTTGATGGCGGCACCCCAAGTCGTGCGGCCGAAGAAGAGCAATAGGGTCACCACAAAGGCGACGACGAGCACGCGAGATCGTGAATCGCGCCTCCAGCGCGCTACGCACGCACAGAATCCGGCCCCAGCAAACAGCGTGAACACGGGAAAGCGACCGTGATCGAAGAGTTTGCCGGTGAACAGCCAAGCGAGAATCCGGCGTGCCCCGTACGAGTTCACGTCGGGGCCGTGCTGCAGGAACTCGTTGACTGAAGTCCAGTCCTTGTACACGAGCAAAGGCACGATCACCCAAGCCGAGAGCGCGAGGCTCCCCACTGCGACCACCACCGCGCGCGTTAGGCGCACCCTGAAATCGCGGAAACTGACGATCACCCACAAGGGAATCGCGAGGAATGCGATATACCCGGTCTCGAAATGGAACGCCGCCGTGAGCGCAATGAAAAGCGACGCCCAGAGATAGTTCCGCCCGTCATTGATCGCCCGCCATGAAAAGCCCCAGGCGAGCGGCAGCGTCCACATCGCCCAAAGCTGTGACCACACCCCATAACCGATCGAGAGGTACGCGCCCTGCTCGAATCCGACGCTGATGGGACTGACGATGAACGTGGACGCCAACGCCGCGAACGCGCTTGTCCATCGGGAGAATCCGAACAACCGCGCACCGAGGTACACACTTAACGGCCAGGTGACCAAAAGCAGATAGAGGCACAGACTGAAGGCCAGGTTCGGCCCGATCGCGAGTCCCAACGCTCCCGCGATCATCGCTCCGAGGCTTTGGTAGTGCATGAAAAACGGCGAGCCGAGATTGAGGTATGGGAACCACCCGTCCAACGGGAAATGCCCCGCACGGAACTGCGCGGTGGCGTAGCGGACCATCTCCGAGTGAAACGCCGAGTCGTTCCCGTACGCGACATACCGGATCTGAGATCGCAGCTCTATGGCGCTATAAACGATCGGCGCCACCACGACCGCGAGGGGCCCGAGGCGCGAAAAGGACCACCGGCCAGTCTTGATCGGGCGGGCGTCGTTCGCATCGGCGTCCGGTGCGCCGATTCCTTCGTCAGGACTTGTCATCTCGCCCTCGGTTCGATCACTTCCGGGGGCGACCTGCTCCTCAATCAAGGGATATTCCATGGTCGTTTCGACGTCGGCACGCGATAACTAACGGCCGTGACGAGTGGGCCACAAACCATGATCGCCGATGCGACGCTCGACCTGGTGGACCCTGCTAAATCGTCGAGTCGGAGGGCTCGCCGCGCCCCCA
The DNA here is from genome assembly GCA_049696635.1 of Acidimicrobiales bacterium. Taxonomy (GTDB): domain Bacteria; phylum Actinomycetota; class Acidimicrobiia; order Acidimicrobiales; family Bog-793; genus CAVRXQ01. Next base: position 3,184 of record JBAVUF010000109.1, read on the forward strand.
GCACGATCCGACGCAGGGTCACTTTGAGGAGATCTGTGTATCTGCAGCCGAACGGCTTGAGTCGTCATCGGGTCGCGATCGGTCACGAAATGCACCCCGTCGACGGGCGTATATTCGCCAGCCGTGCACAACTGGTCCCCGGATGCCGAACAGATCGCGAATGAGGTCTTCGCTTACGCGAAGGAGCGCCTCGCGCTCGATCCTCTACCGCTCGACAACACCATTGGTCCCGGTGAACTCGCGGCCGCTCTCGGCCAGACGATCACGCCAAAGGGCATCGGTGGGTCAGAGGCGATGCGTATTTTCGCGCATCATCTCGCTCCCGCCTGCATCACCGCGAACCATCCCAGGTACCTCGCGTTCATTCCCTGCGCGCCGACGGAAGCTTCGATGTTGTTCGATCTCATCGTGGGCGCTTCCTGCATGTACGGGAGCACTTGGCTCGAAGCAGCCGGCGCCGTCTTCGCCGAGAACCAGGCGTTGCGATGGATTGCGGATCTCGCTGGTTTTCCCGCGCAAGCCGGGGGTGTCTTCGTCCAGGGCGGCACGATCGGGAATCTTTCGGCACTCGCGACCGCCAGGCACGCGACGGCCGCTCGACAAGGGCGTGATCTCGACGACATGCGCCGTTGGGCAATCGCAGTTAGCCCGGACGCGCATTCTTCGCTCGCGCACGCCGCACGCGTCATGGACGTTGAACTCGTAGTCGCAAACGTCGGTGACGACCGCGTACTCAGGGGACAAGACGTCGCAGATCTGCTCGATCGCGTCGAATCGGAAGGTCGTCACCGCGTCTTTGCGGTCGCCGCCACCGCGGGGACCACCAATCTCGGGGTCATCGACGACCTCGCGTCGATCGCTGAGGTCTGCCGAGAACGCGGCACCTGGCTCCACGTCGACGGGGCGTACGGGCTTGCCGCGCTCGCGGCGCCGAGCGCTCGCCAACGATTCGTGGGTATCGAGGACGCCGACTCGTTCATCGTCGATCCGCACAAGTGGTTGTTCGCTCCCTTCGACTGCGCTGCTCTGCTCTACCGCGAGCCGGAGCTCGCTCGCGCGACCCACACACAACACGCCGGTTACTTGGAGCCGATTGAAGAGATCGTCGGATGGAACCCGGCCGACTACGCGATCCACCTCACAAGACGCGCCCGCGGACTGCCCTTCTGGTTCTCGCTCGCCACCTATGGCACCGATCGCTACTCAGAGGCGGTTGAACGAACGCTCGAAACGGCGCGTTATGCGGCGAGCGCGATACGAGAACGGCGTTATCTCTCGCTCCTTCGCGAACCGGAGCTATCTGTCGTCTGCTTTCGGCGCGACGGGTGGGCGCGAATCGATTACGACGCGTGGTCAGAACGGCTTCGAAATGACGGCATCGCTTTTGTCACTCCTTCGACGCACCTCGGAGAGACAATCGCGCGACTTGCGATCGTCAATCCCTTGACGACCGAGGAGGACATCGACATCGTCCTCGATTCGATGACATCGTCGTGAGCACACCAGATCGTCGCCTCCCTCCTGGGTATCGCTCCCAGCTCTCTGGCCCTTCCTACGAGGGGATCGCGACCTTCGCGCAGCGTCCACTGCTCACCGAGCCCGAAGAGCTCGACCGTTGGATTCCTGACGTAGCAATCGTCGGTGCACCCTGGGACGATTCGACGACGAACCGTCCCGGCGCGCGATTCGGCCCGCGCGCCCTGCGGGCGCTCGCGTACGGACCCGGAACCTTCCACCTCGACTTCGGTTTCGAGATCTTCGACTCCCTAGAAGTCGTCGACTTTGGCGACGCGCACTGCCCTCACGGTCTCGTCGAGGCGTCACACGCCGCGATCCGAGAACGCGTCGGCGCGGTCGCGAGGCGGCGCATCTTCCCCGTGGTCCTGGGAGGGGATCACTCAATCACCTGGCCTTCCGCGAGCGCTGTCGCCGAGGCTCACGGCTGGGGCCGGATCGGAATCGTCCATTTCGACGCGCACGCCGACACCGCCGACTCGATCGACGGCAACCTCGCCAGCCACGGAACGCCGATGCGAAGGTTGATCGAGTCCGGCGCCGTGCCGGGCAAGAACTTCGTCCAAATCGGCCTGCGCGGCTATTGGCCCGACGCGGCGACGTTCGCTTGGATGCGCGAGCAGGGGATGCGGTACCACTTCATGCAGGAGGTTTGGGAGCGCGGTCTCGACGCCGTGATCGACGATGCTGTGCGTGAGGCGCTCGAAGGTTGCGAAGCGATCTACCTCTCCGTCGACATCGACGTGCTCGACCCCGCGTTCGCGCCAGGAACGGGAACGCCCGAACCCGGAGGGATCGCGCCCGTCGACCTGCTCCGAGCGGTGCGACGCCTCGGGACCGACACGCCCCTCGTCGCGCTCGACGTCGTCGAGGTATCGCCCCCCTATGACTGGGCGGACGTCACAGTGAACAACGCCCACCGCGTAGTGCTCGAAGTGCTGGCCGGAGTCGCCGTGCGCCGCGGTGCGCCGACGACGGTCTTGTAGTCCCCTCGCTCAGCGGCTCTGCGCAGACGCGCCACTGCTTGCTGTCAATTTCGCGACACGGCGAGCGAGGTTGACTGCGTGGTCCCCGAGACGCTCGTAAAAGCGGGCAACCAGCGTCACCTCGGTCGTGACCGAACTCGACATCTCGCCGTGCACGATCTCGTCGGTAATCCGAGCATGGAGCAGATCCATCTCCTCATCGGCCTCGTTGAGCGCGAAGGCGACCGCTGTTCGCTCGGCGAAAGCGTCAGCCGCCGCTTGCCACATCTCCAGAGCGACTTCGCTCATCCTTTGGACAAGGCCCCGACTCGTTGGACTCATCTCAGCTCCGAGACTGTGAGCAGCCCGCTGGGCGATGTGTTCTGCCAGATCCGCGCTGCGTTCGAGCTCAGGAAGGATCAAGAGCACGGCGACTAGTTCGCGTAGCTCGTCGGCGGTCACACTCGCCGTCTCGATTTCCTGCCAAACGATCCGCTCGACATCTTGTGTGAGATCATCGATCTCGCGGTCGGCCTCGATAATGGCTTCCGCCTTGGCGGGTTCCACCGACAACAAGGAGTCGGTCGCGGCGGCGAGTGCCTCCGTGACCAGGGCGAAGAGCTGCGCAACCCGAAGGTCAACTCTTCGCGCGGAGATCGAGAATTCAGACACAGTCCTCCCAAGAGGCTACCGAGGAGGCGCGGGTTGCCCAACGCGCATCGACAACTGCGCAGGTAGCGGCGGGTCCGAATTTGGCCTCACGAGCACCGATCGCAACCAGGGTTCCAGCGTGGAACACGAAACTCTTCATTTCCATAATCTTCTTCCGGCCGCGCTAGCGCCTCATGACTGAGAACTCGCGACGAACGTGCTGATTCTCTTCTTGCATTCTCGTTGCGGGCTTGGGGCGATGGTGGCTTCGACCACGTTGTCATAACCGTGGTCCACTCGATGGGGTCCAGGTCTTCAGGTGGGGACGGAGGGGCTCGAACCCTCACTGGAAGCGGTTTAAGCGCTTTGCCTCTGCCGGTTGGGCTACGTCCCCGGACGACCCTCCGTCTCTGGCGCGAACAAGTCAACGCCCGGACGAACCGCCCCTTCGATGGGACCGCCTTCACCATAATTTCCGAGCCGCCGTTCCCACGCCTCTCGCTCCCTCGGGTGAGGGTCTACGACCACCGCCCGGTCGAGACCGAGG
>JBAVUF010000110.1:0-5841 GCA_049696635.1 Acidimicrobiales bacterium
TTCGCCAGGGTGGGACTCCGCTGCCTCGGCTTCGAAACGGGTGGAGCCCTATGGCAAGGCGACTACGCGCACGGTCAGGCGGATGGCGAGGGCGACGACGTGGGGTTGTAGTGGACGGTTTCGCGAACGGGATCCCCGCGCTGCCAGATCAATGATGCCCCCGCAGCGGCGTTCTCGCGTTTCCCGGTCGCTTAGGGCAGCCAAGCGGCGTGTCGGCTCATCCCCGGGTCAGCGTGAGTAGGCCGTTTGACGGAGAACACGCCTCCTGCAAGCACGACAGCCCATACGCCTTTTCGATGCCGGCGAGCAGCCCGAAGTGGTTTACGTACGTGTTGTCGTCCGCCATTCCCTTCGTCGCCGCCGAGATGATGATGGTGAAGACGTGATTGCCCGCGCCGTGCAGGTATTCGCCCGCTCCTTGGCCGTTCCCCTCGTCGTAGGAGAGCACGATGATGCCGCCGCCCGCATACCAGCGGGTCGCCTGGATCGCAGGAATCTCCTTTGATAGATACGAGTCACCGTTGGCGATCGTCGCGCAGGCCTCGTCGCCACCGCCGTCCTGGCAGACGCCGGGGCTCAGCCAGACGAAATCGGGTGGTGAAGAGCGGTTCAGGGCCGAGACCATCTCCGACGCGGGCCGGATTCGACCGCAATCAGCTCTGACGAGGTGCGGGAAGTAGACGAAGGGGTCGTGGCGCACCGCATAGGACTTGTGGCCGCTCTGGTAGTTGTTCGTATCGCAGTCCGATGGCATCGATCCCATGTACGCCGACCACGGGATGTGAGCGCCGTTCAGCTGGTTGACGAGCGTCGAGTTGGACGATTGACAACCCGATCCCGGCGTGCAGTCCCCGGTCGACCAGGGGTAGAAACGTCCGGTTAGTAGCGCGAGGTAGTTGTCGAGGCTGTAGTGACCGATTCCGTAGTAGTCGGTCGCCGTCTCGTACTCCTTTGACAGAGTTGTCTCGTAGGGCGCGGCGGGGTTCCCGACGATGTCTGAGTAGGACTGATTCTCCATCATCAGCACCATGATGTGTGGCGTTTGCGGGACGGAGGCTTGCGGGAGCGAGGTGCTCGTGGACGGGGGAGCAGCGGTCGATCCTCCGCAGGCGGTGAGCACCAGACCGGCGACGCCTAAAGCGAGCGTGGCGCGCGCCAGCGTGCGCCAACGCGCTCGAATTGCGGACTTCATCGCGAACTCAAACCTATCGGACCGATGACGGGCGGGGTCTCGCGCGCGAATTTACAGGCGATCGGTTCGCGACCGATTTGCCATCGCGTTACGGTCGCTCGGCCCGCCTTTGAGTGGTCGCGTGATCGCCGCTTCGCTCTGCGTGGTTATCGCCGAAGGAGTTCAGCAATCCGACGAGTCGTCGAGGTAGACGGGCGTGATGATGGCTATGTCGAAGGAGTTGTGCTCGAAGGTTGCCGAACCGCCGGCTCCAATGGTCGCGAGTTCGACGCCGACGCTGTCGCCTTGATGCGCTGGACCCTTTCGTCCGAACTCGCGGGCGAGCGCCTTGCTGTACAGATCGAATACTGCACACGAGTGACCAAACAGGTCGTGGTGGATCACGGTGACCGAGTGCGGAATCGAGACGTCCGAGGGGAACTGCTGTGCAACCTCCAGTTCGGCGGCGAGGAGAGAGGTGCCACGAGGGAGCGCCTCGTCGTAGCCGACCACGTGACCGCGGAACATCTGCAGGAAGCTGAACTCGGGTTCGACGGAGGCTGAGTGGACGATCGGTCCGTAGCACGAGTCGATCGGGCAGTCCGTCGCGTTCGGCGGATGGGCGCGCACCCAAAGACCCAGCACCGCCCCATATCCCGACGACGGGTTCACGGCTTCGCCTGCGTTGGTGACCGCGCTCAAGGCGAGGATGGGCACGACGGCCGCGACCACAAGAGCCACGCGCAACAGACGGGACATGGCTAGATGAACCCGAGCAACGGGTAACGCTTACCGAGGAAAGAACGCGAGTCAACGCCGATCACATGTTCGAGGACCGTTGCGTAGACCGAACGGAAGTCGATTTCGAAGCGGAGATTTCCGTACTCGTCGAGTCTTGTGAGGCTCGGCTGGTCGCCGTAGAAGCCACCGGCGACGGAAGGGCCGATGACGAGGACGTTATTCGCCGTGCCGTGATCGGTGCCGTTGCTGCCATTCGACATCACGCGGCGGCCGAATTCGGTGTGGATGAGAAGGGTCGTACCGGCGGCTTCGGGATAGCCCTCGAGCGATTGGAAAAACGCGCTGATCGCGGTATCGAGCTGACCGAGGAGCAGTGTCTGGACGCCGGTTTCTCCCGAATGGGTGTCGTATCCGTTCTGGGTGACGGCGAAGGCCTTCGTCGGAACCCCCGCTCGGATCAAGCTCGAGATGATGTCGAGCTGTGTGCCGATGTCGCCGTCGTCGACGCCCTTTGGGAGAACGGGTGGTGGCTCGTGGTCGAGGGCGGAGGCGAACGTGCGTGAGGTCGTCAGCATCTCCCGCCCGCTTCTCGCGATCGCGTTTTCCGTGATGCCCGCACCGGGTCGGCGGCCCTGCAGCTCCCGGTAGACGGCCAAGAGCTCGTGTGACGCGTTCGGCAGTTGATCACTGCCGGACGTGGAGTCCTGAACCGCGGCGGCCTGTGTCTGCTCCCCGGCCATCGCCGGCAACACCGTCGGGCCGACTGAGCAGGCCCGCATCGGATCGCCCCTTGTCTTGTCGAGCCATCTGCCGAGCCAGCCCGTCGAGATGTCGCTCGAGAGCGATGCCGTCTGCCAGATCGCCATCGATTGGAAGTGGCTGAGACTCGGGTCGGGGTAGCCGACACCGCGCACGATCGCGAGCTGGCCTGCGTCCCAGAGGCGCTTCATGCCCGGAACTGCCGGGTTCAACCCGACCCCATCCGACAACGGCAGCACGGTGTCCGGAGCGAGTGCGATGTTCGACCTAGCCGCGTAGTACGCCGGGTCGTCGTAGGGGATGACCATATTGAGTCCGTCATTGCCCCCGTAGAGGGTGCAGAGCACGAGTTTCCGCTCGGCTCGCGCGTTAGCCGCGTGGGCTGCTCCAGCCGCAGACGCACTGAATAGTCCTCCGAACGGTCGCGCCAGCACGCCGGCGGCTCCAAGTGCGACGGCACCGCCGAGGAACTCGCGTCGGTTCATCGTTCGTTCCATCACGTCCTCAGTTCGCCAGGACTTCCGGTGCCGTCAGCGCGAGGCCGAGCAGCTCTTGAGCGGATTCGTCGCGCACACGATTCAAGGCGGCGATGCTCGTGTTGCTCCACGCGTCGACGCCGAGCATGTTCCCGATCGTTTCGAGCCGGTCTGGCCCGGAAGCCTCCTCGATGGGGGTGAGATCGGCGATCTGTGCGACACTCTGCGCGAAGTCGAGCTGCGCGACCGCCGATGCCGTCGAGAGCCAGTACAGATTCGAGCCCCACCCACCGACGGTCGGAGGATCGAAGGGGATCTGGCCGAGGTTCGAGAGAACCCATTGCAGATATCCCGCACCACCGAGCTTCTTGAACGACTTCGTGCGCAACCCGAGTCCGCGCATGATCCCGGCGACCCATTCCACGGGCTGCTTTACAAGGCCGCTCACCGACTGTTCGGATCGGAAGTTCGGGTGCAGGAAAATCGATCTGAGGAGGTTCGTCATGTTGAGGTCGCGTGAGTAGCCCGCAGCTAGCTCTCCGACTACAGGATCGGAGACGTCGACGGGGTACGCCAGCCAGGACCACATCCGCGCGCTCACCCAGCGCGCCGATGCCGGCGTGCGTGTGACGATCGACACGATGTCGCTGCCGTTGAGGTCGCCGTGAAACCCCATGAAGTTCTTGTTGCCGAAATCGTGCGCCCATTCGTTAAGGACGAACTCTCCGACGGCGTTGTACGACCACCCTGTAAATGCGCGCGCGGATTCTCTGACGTCTCTCTGTGAGTACGTCCCGACCCCCATCGTGAACCGCTCCATCAGCTCGCGGGCGAAGTTCTCGTTCGGGGAGCTGTTCACGTCGGTGTCGGCATCGAGCCAGATCAGCATCGCCGGGTCTTTTGCGACGGCGAGCGTGAGTTGTTCGTACGAGCCCGGACCGAGGGTGCGGAAAAGGTGGTTCTGGTTGTACATGAAGACCGGGACGCCAACCTTGCTGAATCCGGTCGGGAACTGCCCGTGGAGGAGAAGGGTCAACTTTTCGCGCAGCGGTGTCGTCGTCGCGGCCATCTTGTCGAGCCACCAGCCGATCAGCTCGACGTACTGATTCCAGCTGTTTCCGCCGTGGCCCCTGAGCAGCTGTGCATACGTGCCGAGGGCAGGCGGACTGACGGCGGCCCGGTCGGGCTCGGAGAATCCGCCTAGCAGTTGATCGACGGTTGCCTCGAAGCCTTTGGCAACAGCGGCGTCGAGCTGAGACGCTTTACCGCCGAATCCGGCGCGCCGGTAGAGGAGAGCGGCGTCTGATCGCGGCGTGCTCATCTGGGTCGGCCCGGCTCGAGGATTTCGTTGCCTTCTGTTCTCATGGCCTGCCAACGTCCTGGTCGGCGATGTCGCGGCGGTATCTCTCGGGCGATGGATGCTACCGGTTCGGAGGGGGAATTGCCACTTTTAGTGGTTGTGTTGCTACGAAGCGTGGTTGGAGCGAACACATCAGAACTGAACGACCGGCCGTTGGCCGGAATTGAGATTCCCCGCGTCGAGCTGGAGGGTTGTTCCGTCGTACGGTCGGCGGCGGCCCCCTAGTCGCCAGTCAAGAAGCCGACGTCAGGGTTGATAGACCTGCACCGACTGGATATCGAACGAAGAGGTCTGAGCAGCCGCCCCGTCGATCGCAAGATTGGCGAGGAGGTACATCGGCTGACTCGGGACGTTGCTGCCGAGGTATCTCGCGACCACGTTGCCGTCGAGGTACCACGTCAGCGAGCCGGGCGACCACAACAGCGCATACGTGTGCCATCCGGCCGTGAGGTCGCTCGGAGTCGTCGTGGCGAACGACTGGTACTCCTGCCCGCCAGGCGATGGCCAGTGCGTGGTCTCCCTCACCGTGTGGAGCGACCCCCAGTTCTCCATGATGTCGATCTCGGGGGGCCACGATTCGTTCGCTGGCAGCAGCCACAGTGCCGGCCAGGTCCCGGTTCCACCGGGAATCCGGGCGACGATCTGGACGTAGCCGTAGGTGAATTGGAACGACTGGAACGTCGTCACCATTCCGGACGCGTACGGGTACGTGACCGGCGTCTGCGAGGAGTTCCAGCCGGCCGTCGGCGTCTCGCTCGCGACGAGATGCAACGCTCCGTTCGAGACTTGCACCTGGCTCGGCAGGTACCACTCTTCCTCTTGCGCGTTGCCGAAATTCGTGCACCCCTGTCCCTGGGTGTACCCGGGGTAACAGGTCTGCCAGGCGGAGGAGTTGAGTTGCGAACCGGTGAACGTCGCAGAGAACGCGAGTTGCATTCCGGCGAACGGAGTCGGGGGGCCCTGCGTTCTCAAGGTGGCTGCCACGGGCGCGGCGGCGACAAGCGAGGCAAGCGACACGGCAAGCACGGCTTTGGCCAAAGTTCGTTTGGTCGCGATGGGCAACACGAAGATCCGAGCGGATAGACAGATGAACTTGCGCACCGGTCGCGCCCGGTGCTTCGCGCGCGTGGTCTTCCACAAATAGCTCATCGCAAACCTTTCACCGACAACCTCGACTCCCGAGTGTGCTTCGCGCAAGCGCTCATGTCACGTGAAAACGCGAGATTGTGGGAACTCCGGAACCCTTTGACGCAAGATCGGCCGATTCGTCACGTCAGTGCAATCGAAGTGGACGCCATTCGCAACCTTGCACTGGTCGATCCCAGGTCATACGC
>JBAVUF010000111.1:0-9112 GCA_049696635.1 Acidimicrobiales bacterium
GCGCCAACGCGCGACCGCCGCGTGGTTCCCGCCGCGCAGCACCTCTGGGACCGCGAACCCGGCGAACTCCGCCGGACGCGTGTACTGCGGGTATTCGAGAAGTCCCGAGGCAAAACTCTCGTCGCCAGGCGACGACGGGTTGCCGACGACGCCCGGGATGAGCCGCGCCGTCGCCTCGATCACGGACAACGCGGCGAGCTCGCCACCTGCGAGGACGAAGTCGCCGATCGAGATCTCACCATCGACGAGATAGTCGGCGATGCGTTGGTCCGCACCTTCGTAGCGCGCGCAGAGCAGCGAAAACGCCCCGCGACCGGCGAGTTGTGTGGCGAGAGCATGGTCGAAGGTCCTCCCGGCGGGGCTGAGGAGATACAAGGGGCGGGCGGGGCGAGTCGTCTCGACGACGCGAGCCGCGACGTCGTAGGCGAGGACCATGCCGGCCCCGCCGCCGTAAGGCGCGTCGTCGACGCTTCGGTGCGGGTCCGTGGCGCCGATGCGGAGGTCGTGGGTGCGCACGGCGATCAGGCCCTCAGATCTCGCCTTCCCGATCAGGCTCGCCTCTAGGTACCCCTCGATCACCTCGGGAAAGATCGTGAGGACGTCGACAGAGAGCCGCGGCGTCGGCTCAGTGCTCATTCGAAGATTCCCTCCGGTGCGTCGACGACGACCCGGCCGGGTGACGTCTCGACGACGAATCGCACCGGCAGATACGCCCGTTCGTCGACGACGAGCAGGTCACTCGCCGGGTTCGCCTCGATTCCCGTCACTTTGCCTTTCATCGCACCCGACAGGTCGAAAACCTCGCAGCCGATGAGGTGGTGAACGAAGAGCGCCTCGGGGTCCTCGAGCGCTTCGGCGGTGAGCATGGCCCCGCGCAGGGCTTCTGCCGCCTCGAGACCTTCTACGCCGAGGAAACGGACGAGGTGCAACCGGTTGAACGGGCGGATCGAGGCGACCTCGAGCGTCCGCGGCACCGACGCGCCCCGATCGGCGACAACAACCTCATACCTCGCGCCGACCCAGGTGCGTTCGGGGCGATTCGACGTGAACTTGACGACGACCTCACCCGACAGCCCGTGTGGTTTCACGACGCGACCGACCTCGAGGCGCGCCATCCTCGGCCCTTCGTGATTCAGTCGACGATGTCGATCGACGCGTCCGTCCCGTCTTTCGCCGCGGCCGCGCGGATGAGGGAGCGCAGCGCCTGTGCAACCCTGCCGCGCTTTCCGATGATCCGACCCATATCCCCCGGTGCGACGTGCAACTCGAAACGCAATCCATTGCGCGCCGGGACGGAATCGATGAACACCGCGTCGGGGTCCTCGACGATTGATCGCGCGACGTGCTCGAGAACGGACCGTGCGGTGCCCCCCGAGACGCGGTTTCCCTCGTCGTCCCCAGATGCCTCTTCGGCCTCGGGTTCGAGCTCTTCTTCCTCTTCGTCGACTTCTTCTTCTTCAGGCCCGAAATCCGGCCCTTCGAACAAGGGAACGTCGTTCGCCATCGCCGTCAACCTTCTTCCGTCGTGGCGTCGTCGGTCGCAGTCGCGTCCTCGGCAACGGGCGCTTCCGCCGTGTCATTGGCGCCTTCGTCGTCGGCGCCCTCGACGTCGGGCGCGACGATCTCCGAGGGCGATTCGCTCGCCTCGGCGGCAGGCGCCGCCTCACCCGGCTCTTCGGAGACGGCCTTTTCATCGCGGGCGGCGACCGGAGCGGCGACCTTTTTTGCCGCCTTCTTCGCTTTGGCCGGCGCTTTCACCGCCTTTTTTGCCGCCTTCTTCGGCTGTTCCTTGCGCTTGCGACCCGGCTTCGCCGGCTTCTCTGGGCGCTGTCGCTTGAACTCCTCCCATGCGCCCGAATGCTCGAGCAGCTTGCGCACGGTGTCGCTTGCCTTTGCGCCCTTGATCAGCCATTCGACGGCCCTGGCGGCGTCGACTTCGATCCGCGAGGGATCCTTGCGAGGCTCGTAGGTGCCGATGATCTCGATGAACCGCCCATCGCGCGGCGATCGGGAATCCGCCGCGACGATGCGGTAGGTCGGTTGCTTCTTCTTGCCCATCCGCATCAAGCGGAGCTTCACAGCCACGGGTTTCGTCTCGCTTTCTTCGGTGTCAGTCGATCGTGTCGCGTCTCAGCGCGTGCCGGAGGCGGTGACCCGTCCGCCCTTGCGCTTGTCGCGTCGGCCGGGGCGCGCCATCGCACCCATCGCGCCGGAACGCATCAGCTTCTGCATCTCTTTGAAACGGCGCAGAAGGTCGTTCACCTCTTGGGCCGACGTCCCGCTCCCCTTCGCGATGCGCGTCCTGCGCGAGCCGTTGATCGTCGACGGGTCGTCGCGTTCTTTCGGCGTCATCGATCGGATGATCGCCTCGATACGCGTGATGTCGTTGTCGTCGATCTCGGCGTTGCGGATCTCCTTCGGCATCCCCGGCAGCATGCCGACGATGCTCGAGAGCGGCCCGAGCCGCTTCATCTGCTGGAGCTGGTCGTGGAAGTCCTCCAGCGAGAACTTTCCCGAGCGCATCTTGTCGACCGTTCGACCGGCTGACTCCTCGTCGTAGGTGCGTTCGGCGCGTTCGATCAGCGAAAGAACGTCTCCCATGCCAAGGATCCGGCTCGCCATCCGTTCGGGGTGGAAGGTCTCAAAGTCGCCCGGACGTTCACCCGTCGATACGAAGGCGATCGGCTTTCCGACGACCTCGCGCACCGACAGCGCGGCACCTCCGCGGGCGTCGCCGTCGAGCTTTGTGAGGATCACGCCGTCGAGCGAGAGCGATTCGTGGAACGCGACCGCGGTCTGCACCGCGTCCTGGCCGGTCATCGCGTCGACGACGAGGAAGGTGTACGTCGGCGAGGTCGCCTTCGAGATCGCGCGCACCTCGGCCATCAACGCTTCGTCGATCGTGAGGCGCCCCGCCGTGTCGACGATGACGACGTCACGGCCGACTCGGTTCGCCTCGGCGACCCCACGACGAGCGACGTCGACAGGATCGGTCGTGTCACTGAACACCGACGCCCCGATCTGGCGGCCGAGCACCCGGAGCTGTTCGACCGCGGCCGGTCGCTGCAGGTCCGCGGCGACGAGGAGCGGGTGCCGACCCTGTTCGATGAACCAGCGGGCGAGCTTCGCCGCGGCGGTCGTCTTGCCGGATCCCTGTAGGCCGGCGAGCAAGACGACGGTCGGGGGCTTCGGCGCGTACGTGATCTTCAGGGCGTCGCCGCCGAGCGTCGCCGTCATTTCTTCGTTGACGATCTTGATGACCTGCTGGGCGGGAGTGATGCTCTTCGCGAGCTCGGCGCCCGTCGCCCGGGCGCGGATGCGCTCGATCAGCGCCCGAACGACCTCGACGTTGACGTCCGCGTCGAGCAGCGTCGCCCGGATCTCGGATAGAACCGCCGCGAGGTCGTCGTCGGAAAGGCGCCCGCGACCACGCAGGCGGGTGAAGATCTCGTCAAAACGCGAGGAAACCGCTTCGAACATGACGTAGGCACCCTAGTCGTGCGAGGCCAGAGGCCATTTCCGGCGCGACGCCGACGATCGGCACCGGCGGTCCGGATGCGGGGATTTCGGTTCGCCCGCCCGGTCTAATTACCCGTTGCCGTTGCCGTGTCCGTGCCCGTTGCCGTCCCCTTGCCCGGTTGGTTGCCCGGGTCCTGGCTGACCGGTCGACGCCGGCATCGTCACTCCGAGCGTCGTCGCTAGGCGGTTGAGCGCGGCGTAGACTTGGTGGATGGTCGACGGGTCGCTCACCACTCCGGTCGTCACGGTCTGATCGAACTGCTGCACCAGCTGGTCGAACAACTGGGCGGTCTGGGGCGGGCCGTTGCTCTGCGTCGGCGCGATGAGCGGCTGCACGATCGCCGTGAGCTGTTCTGCAACCGGGGTAGGGATCGTCCCTTTCGCGACGCCGTTCTCGATCGTCGAATCGAGGTGGCTCGCCGCCTGCTCGGTGGTCGGCGGCGGCGTGGTCGTCGTGGTCGTCGTCGAAGTGGTGGTTGTTGGCGTGGTTGTTGGCGTGGTCGTCGTCGACGAGCCCGTCTTTGCGCCGGGGTGCTTTGCCTTCGAGTCGTGCGCGACGACGCCGGCCCCGGCGCCTGATGGGCCGGACGTGAAGGTCGTTCCGAGACCGAGACCGAGGCCGAAGGCGGCGAGGACCGCCGCGGCGATCACGCTCGGTGTTTTGTGCGTCTTCGCGAAGCGCCAGCGATCGCGTTTTGACTTCGAAAGGACGACGGGAGTGATGACCCTCTCGGCCGTCTCGGTCATCTTCGGGAACTGCCTCGTGTCACTCACGGTCTCCGCGGCCGCATCGACGGGAGGCGACGAGACGGTGGCAGGTGGTGCGGCGAGCGAGGACGCTACGTCGTCCGCATCCAGTCTCGAATGCGGTTCCAATTCGGTCATCTTCGAGATGACCTCGCGCAACGGCGGACCGACCTGCTCGGGGATCTCCGGCCGCGCGTGCAGTCGCGACGCCGCAACTTCGGCCGCCGTGCCGCGGTACGCGCGCTGACCGGTGAGGCATTCCAACAGAACGAGGCCAAGCGCGAAAACGTCGGCTTCTGGACCAACGCCCGAGGCGCGCACCTGCTCCGGCGCCAAGTAGGCAGGCGTGCCGATCGACGTGCCCGTCGCGGTGATGCCCGCCGAGTCGACGAGCCGCGCGATCCCGAAGTCTGCGAGACGGACCGAGCCGTCCTGGCCGATCAGGATGTTCGCCGGTTTCACGTCGCGATGGATGACGCCTCGGTGGTGCACATAGGAGAGCGCCCCGGCGATGTCCGCCCCGATGCGCGCGGTTTCCTCGGACGAGAGCGCGCCCTGTTGAAGTCGCGCCGCGAGCGTGGTTCCGTCGATCAGCTCCATGACGATGTAGACGTCACCGCCCACCTCGCCCGCGTCGTAGATGCGCACGAGGTTCGGATGAGAAAGTCGGGCGAGTGCACGCACCTCCGAGTGCAGCCGACGCTCATCAGACGACGCCTCCGCGAGGACCTTCAGGGCGACGGGCCGGTCCAACCTGAGATCGGTCGCCCGGAAGACGACTCCCATCGACCCACGCCCGAGCTCTTCGTCGAGTCGGTAGCGGTCCTCTAAGACGGTGCCGGCCTCGATCCGAAGTCGCGCCGTCGCACCGCCGTCATCGGACGCGTCGGCGCGCGTGCCCGAGCCCCGCACCGGAGTTCCGCGTCGCGGTGTCATCTCGTCGTCACCCGTAGTGGATCGACAGCGAGTTCGAGGATCCCGTCTCCGTGATGATCTGGACCGACGTTTCGGTCGCGCCCTTCGGTGCGGCCGGCAGGACGACGTAACAGGTTTTCTCGGTCGGGCAGCGCGTCGGTGCAGGGTTGCCCGCGACGCGGGCGATGATCTCGTGGTTGGCGCTGAAAAAGCCGCTGCCAATGAGCTCGATCGTCGCCCCGGGCGTCGCGCTCTCGGGCGAGAGCGCCGTCAGCACCGGCCCGGGTCCGGTCTCCTTCGGTGCGTTGTGGGTGTGGGCGCGCTGCGAAGGCGCGACCTGCTTGGCAGGAGCTCGTGGCGTTCCAGAGATGTTGCGCAAGCCGTCGAAGATAGACGGTGCCGCGAGATCCGCGACGGCCAGCGCGGCGAGCATGACGAGCACACCCGCCAGGATGAGTGCGAGCGGGCGTGCGAAACCTCTCCGCTCCGGCGCGTTGCGTCGTCGCGCGCCGGCGATCTGGCGGATCGTCGATCGTTGCACGCGCAGTGTGGTGCCGGGATACCCGCCCGATGCTCGGACGGGACGCGTTCCTTCGATCGGGGTCGCGTCTGGATCGAACTCCTCGTGTGCCACCACATTTGATTGTGCGGTGGGGTTGGGAGTCGGATGTGATCGATTCTTTAAGAAATGTGAAGGATTCATGATGCGTACCACGACTTTGTCGAACGATTTCGTATGCACAGTTGTGCGCATACTGCGGATACCTGAGCAATTACCCATTGTGACAGGCGGTGATGCGCGCGCCGCGCGAAATTTGACACCTTTTGACAAAACTCATCGTTCCATCACAACGCGGACCCGCTCGGGATCGGCATTCGTACACTCTTAGTGGCGCTCCTCGAAATCACGCGCCATGCGTGATTCAAAAACAAAGGAGACGACATGAGCATCACAAGCGTGCAGCAAGAAACGAGCTCGCCGATGGTCGTCATGCCCCGCCTGAGCGTCGAGATGGCAGGCGCGCTCGCCGGCGCGTTCGGCGCGTGGGGTGGCATCGTTCCGTTCGTCGGGCCGATCTTCGGATTCAGTGCGGACGGAACGCCCTCGTGGACCTGGAACCTTCAGCACGCAGTCCTGTTCCTCGCCCCAGGAGCGGCGGCGTTCGTGGGCGGCCTCGCGATCATCGTTGGCAGCCGATGGGCGCTCGGCCGTTACGTCGGACTCGCACTCGCTGGCGCGCTCGTCGCGGTCGCTGGCGCGTGGTTCATCGTCGGGCCATTGGCGTGGCCGGTACTTCACAACGCGAGCGTCTTCACTACTTCGAGCTCCGCGTTGCGGTCGCTCGAATACTGGATCGGCTACTCGCTCGGCCCGGGTGGGATCCTGATCGCGCTCGGCTCGTTCGCGTTCGCGCGTCCGACGCCTCTCGTGGCGAGGGCCCCACTCAACCCCGGGATGGGAGCGCACTCGGCCTCTGAGTGAAATCCGTCGCCGCTTCACAGGTGCGCGACGAAGCGCCCACAGGTGCGTTCCAGCTTCGTTCTGTCGAATGACTGTCGCGGCAGATCGCCGTGACGGTGCCCGCAATAACGGGCCGACAGAAGGAGATGGAGCATGCGAATGAAGAAACCGCTCATCGCGGCGGCGGTCGTCTCGGGCGCATTTGGGCTCGGGTTCGGCGGCGCCGCGGTGGCGAGTGCGGCGAGCACGCCCGAGCACACGAACACAACCACCGTGACGACGACGAAGGCGGACACACAGGTGCTCGAGGCCGCCGGGACCACCGGATCGACCGGCTCGACCGGTAATTCCTCGTCATCGTCGTCAAGTTCGACGAGCACGACACACCGGTGCCCAAACATGAACTCGACCTCGACGTCGAGTTAACGGACAACGACGCCGTCGCCTCGATTCCTGATCGCAGACTTCAGATCGGGAAAAGGGGCGGCGGCGTTGATCGCCTTCTGATCGCCGTACGAAGGTCGCTCGCGTCAATCGGCGATCAGCGCTGCAGCGAAGTCGGCGGGGTCGAAGTCGATGAGGTCTTCGTCGCCTTCGCCGACTCCGACGAGCTTGATCGGCAGCTTCAGCTCGTCATGGATCGCGAGCGCGACCCCACCTTTTGCCGTGCCATCGAGTTTCGTGAGGATGATCCCTGTCACCTCGACCGCTTTGGTGAACTCGCGAGCCTGCACGACTCCGTTCTGCCCGGTCGTCGCATCGAGAACGAGAAGTACCTCTGCCAGGCGGCCGGGAGTGCGATCTGCCACCCGGCGTACCTTCCGCAGTTCGTCCATCAGGTTCACCTTCGTATGTAGCCGTCCGGCGCTGTCGGCGAGGACGATGTCAGCACCGCGCGCCGTGGCGTGCTCGATCGCGTCGAAGACCACCGACGAAGGATCTGCGCCTTCGGCGCCGCGCACCAACGCGGCACCCGAGCGTTGCGCCCAGGATTCGAGCTGTTCTGTCGCTGCGGCTCGGAACGTGTCGGCGCCGGCGATCACGACCTCCACACCCTCATTGCGAAGACGTCGGGCCACCTTGCCGATCGTCGTGGTCTTGCCGACACCGTTCACCCCGACGAACAGCCAAACAGAGGGTCTGACGTCGCCGATCGAGAGCGACCGATCCTCCGAGTCAAACCGGGCCACGATTGAGTCGCGCAATGCTTCTTCGAGCGCGCCGACGTCACTTCCGATGCGCCCTTCCTTCACCGCGTCGCGCAGCGAGGAGAGGATCGCACTCGTCGAGGTCCGTCCCACGTCGGCGAGCAAAAGCGCCTCTTCGAGGTCCTCGAACGCTGATTCGTCCAGCCGTGACCGCGACCTCAGCCGCGCGAACGGGGCGGAGATGGCGTTGCGCGTCCGAACGAACCGTTGCGCGATCCGCGGTTGGTCCTGCGGCGGCTCGGGGGGTGATTCCGCGACAGCGGTCTCTGGCGCTTCGAGATCCTCTGGCTCTGCCGACGGGGCGCCGCGTCTCCGGCGAAGGATCACCGCTTCACAGAAAAGCTCACGAGGCGTCCACGGTCACGACGTCACGCCCTCGATCCTCGACCGCCAAGCTCTTTGCTCTAGAGACCTTCTCGCTCACGACCTTCGAGGCACCGCCGGGCTGCATCGAAATGCCGTACAGCGCGTCGGCGATCTCCATCGTCTTTTTCTGGTGGCTCACGATAAGCAGCTGCGCTTCGTCGCGGAACTCGTCGACGAGTGCAAGAAACCGCCCGATGTTCACGTCGTCGAGCGCCGCCTCGACCTCGTCGAGAACATAGAACGGTGACGGCCGACTCCTGAACACGGCGAACAGAAACGCCAGGGCGACGAGTGACCGCTCGCCTCCCGACAAGAGCGTGAGCCGGCGGACGCGCCGTCCCGCCGGGCTCGCCTCGAGATCGACGCCGGTCGACAACAGATCTTCGGGATCGGTCAGCTGCAGCCGTCCCGATCCCCCGGGGAAAAGGGTCGAAACGAGGTCGGAGAAATTACGCTCGACGTCGGCATACGCGGCCGCAAAGACCGAGACGATCTCACGGTCGATGGCGGCGATCACGCGGTTGAGCTCGCGACGCGCGGATCGCACGTCTTCGAGCTGACCATCGAGAAACACCTTGCGGTCCTCCAACGCGGCAAGCTCCTCGGCCGCGAGCGGATTCACTGGTCCGAGGGACTCGAGCTCTTGGTCGAGGGCACGGCCACGAGAGGCGGCGTCAACCCCTTCTGGCAGATCCGGCAGCGGGGCGGCGAGCGCTTCGTCCACCGTGACCCCGAAGTCCCGTCGCAGCTGATCGACCGCCGACTCGTGTCGGATGCGCGCCTCCGCGCGCTCGATCTCGACGCGTTGATGGCGCTCACGGTCCGCGCCGAGTGCTCGGTCGAGCTCTTCCCGCTTGCGACGCGCCTGGGTGAGTCGTTCGAGGCGTTCCCGGCT
>JBAVUF010000112.1:0-5058 GCA_049696635.1 Acidimicrobiales bacterium
CGAAGTGTCCGAGGTAACGATGTTGGCGTAGGCGTCCTCCACAGCGACGATCGGCTCGTCGGTGAAGGCGCTCGAGTCGGTGCCCGCCTGTGACGCCGGCCCGGGCGATTGCGTGAAGACGAGTTGGTTCGGCGGCCCAGGGCTGACGTTGAAGGGGGAGCTCGTCGCGGTGAGCGAACCATCGGTGGCGGTCAGGGTGTAGCCGGTGCCGGCGACGTCGATCTCGCAGCCGCTGAAGTTGACGACTCCGTAGAACTCACTGCCGGTGCAAGTTTTGAGCCTTGCGCCTGCCGTACCGGAGCCCGGCGTGATCGAGATGCTCATCGCCGACAGGTCACTGGTGACGATCTGGCCGGACGAGTTCTCGACTGCGACGAGGGGCTGGTTCGGAATCGCCGCTCCGGCCGTGCTGTTGCTTGGACCCCCCCGTGACAGAAAGACGAGCTGCGACGCCCCCGTGCCGGAATTGACAGGAGCCGCCTGCGGGTCGTTGACGGCGAATGTCGCGTGGTTCGTTGACGATTTGCCCGCGCCGTTCGTGTAGGTGACGGCGAGGGTGATGAGCTGCGGTTTTTGGGCCGAGCAGCTCGTTTGCCCAACCCCGTTCACCCAGTACCTGAGGGTCGTCATCGCCGAGGAATATTTGGGCGGAAGGTCGCTCGGGACGTACACCGCTGGGTCCCCGGGCAAGACCCCAGAGCAGCTAAACGCGGCCGAAGCGTTCTGCTGCATCTGCGATGTGACGGTGTCAACCGCCGTTCGAAGAACCGTGTCCGAGCTCGCGACTCCCCGGTAGTCGGACGATGTCGTTATGGCCGTGAGAAAGCCGCCGATCAAGGCGGCACCGACGATGCCGAGGATCGCCACCGAGATGAGTATTTCGACGAGGGTGTCGCCCGCATCGCGATCGCGACCCCGGAGCGGAGCAGAGGTTTTCGACGGGCTCATGGCAGCAACAACCCGGCGAAGACTCATGGCAGCAGCAACCCGAGGAATAACGCCTCAAGGCCGGAGCCCTGCATGAAGACCGTGAGGTTGGACGGTTGAGGTGCCGAGATCATGACGGTCCCGGTCTTGTCCGAATCAACGGTGGCGAAGCACTGGACGGTGTTGGTGTTGGTTCCAGATTGGGCCCCAGTGAAGATGTTGGTGTACTGCACACCGGAGAGGCGGAAGTTCGCCCAGCCCACGCTGCTGCTCGGGTAATCCGGAGCGAAGCAGGCGTTACCGAACGGAGAATCGGGACTCGTGCTGTTTGGCAGAAGCGTGAAAGCCGGCGCTGACGTCGAAGCCGCGCACGCGGAGTTGTTCGGGTTCCAGTTCAGCTCGTCTTTGCCGTCAACACCGGGATTGCTTACCGAAGGGCATGTCGTCCAGATCATCCCCTCGTTGTCGTCGGTGGACTCGGCATCACCGGTCACGAGCGACCATCCCGTCGCCGCGTTGTCGTTGGCGTCGAGTACCTCGATATTGGTGAAGTACACGTAGGTGCATCCGAAGCCGGAGTTGCAGTTGTTTTCCGTCCCGCCCTCCGTCGTCTGATAGAGCGCCGGTTCACCCGGGATGCCGCCGTAGAAATCGTTGTTACCGAGAAAGGCCTCGCTGGTCGGGGGTGACGTGTACGTCGGGATGATGCTCGGGCCCACCGGGGATCCCGTCGCCTCCACGCAGAACTTGAGGATGAACGGCGTGTTGGTGACCGCGGCGTCGATCTCGGAGTTAGGGGTGCCCCCCGGCCCATTGCCCGGGCAATACGGGGTCGGCTTGCCGGCCATAGTGAAGCTGCTGAAGTCGACGAAGCAGAGCGTCGACGCATAGAGACCCGTGCCAGGACTCGCGAAGTTGCAGCTCGCGTCGGTGGTGGGGGTTGCGGTGCCACTGGAGGCGAAGCTGGCGTTGACGGCCGGATCCCCGACGAGGGCGTAGGGGAAGCCGCTGCCCGGCGAGATGATGGACAGCTCGACGCTCGTCACCCCCTTGGCGGCGACCCAGCCCTTCGAGGCATTTTCGTTCACGCCGGTGGCGTAAGAGATCGACGGTGGACCCTGGTTCGAGGGGATGTCGGCGGCCACTTCGCTCGTCTGGGTCGCGGTGAGCGAGCCTCCGACGCAGTAGTTGCGCCACAAGGAGTAAGTGCTGCCCTGTTGCTCCTTCACATAAGAGACGGTCGTCTCGTATGTTGTGCCCGCGGAGTCCAGATCCCAGCTCAGTCCCAGGATCGCCGAGGCCGTCGGATCTTGGGACGCTACGCACTGGCTCGCTGTTGAGCTGGTGGTGATCTGAAGGGCGCTGTGTACGTCGGTCTCGAAGTTGCTGGAGACCACCTGGGCGTCGGTCGCATCGAGCACCTTGGCCGCGACGGCGCTCCGCTGCGTGAGGATGAAGACGAAGGCGTAGGTGATCGCTCCGACAACGATCGGGAGTAGGAGGCAGACGACGCAGAGTTCGATCAGAGTGAAGCCTCTGTCGGCGCGCATTGCCTCGGAGCCGGCGGGAAACCGCGGCTTACGACGCCGGTGTGACCAGCTCACAGTTCGCCGTCGCACTGCCCCCACCTTCTGATTTGCGCCACTCTTAACGTCGTCTGAGTCAATAACGGCAATGGGCGGCGGCTAATTGAGCGAAATAAGCTGTCCGGTTCGAGACAACCACTGACAGTGGGCACTCCGTCGGGGTGCGGGAAGGTTTAGCAGGTAGGTTACGAATAACCGCTGGAAGAGAATGATTTTGGCGCTTCCAGCGGCTAGCCGTCTTTGGTAGGGAACTCCGAGGAATGCGGGGCCGTTGTGACCACCGTAAGTGGTCATCAGAAATGCGATCTGTGATGGTTGGAGGAGCGCGCTATTCGCGTTCTGAGTTCCTTGGCTGTTGACGAATCTCGCGTACCGCGATCACGTCAGGTGGGACGAACGCCTGGAGCGGCATCGGGACACTGGACGACCTCAGCCTCAGCCAGTGACGGTCGTGGCTCGCAAGTCCCCCGGCCCGCCAGGCAGGACCAGGGGACTTGCGGACCGGTTCAAGGGTCAGGATTGCGTGCGCTCCCAGGCGGACACCACTGGCGGAGGTGGTCGAGGGGACTCGGCCTGGCGATCGCCAGGTGGTAGGGGTAGCCGATGATCCCCCATCAGCCCGCGGTCTGTTGGGCCCCCAGACCCGGGTCGAGGGAGTCGGTGGGCGAACTCGCCGCCCCGCCACAGCTCGTCCTTTATCTCGGCCAGGTGGTCACGGGCGCTGTCGAGCGAGGTGAGGTCCGAGTCCATCTCCTGGTAGGTGGTGTCGTCCGGTCTGCTGCTCTCGATTGCGTGAACGGACTCTTCAAGGGTTGCGTCGCCCGTTTGCCGTGGCAAGGCCGCGCAAAGAGTGCGACGCGAAACGACCGTAATTTCGACTGCGATGTTCTCGAAAGATTCACCTGGTCTCTCGAGTCTCAGGGCCTTCGAGTGTCCCGCGGAGTGCGATGGGACGCCTTTCAGACGTTCCGCCCAAAAGGCGAGGAACCGGCAAAGCACAAGTCGTCGCGTGCACGGTCGTCGATGAGCCTCGGAGACTTTTCTCTGCCATGACAATTAAAGTCGCGGAAGTTTCGCCCATCTGACCCACAAGAATCCGCTCGTGCGTGCCATTAACGTAGTTTCTTCGCCGTTTTCGCCGAGGTCGGTGCGCCCGTGGCCCTGGCCATCGTGGCGGCCGCGCTCATCGGTCGTCACGACGGCGTCGCTCGAGGAACGTCTTGTCACCGCGCCAGGAGCGAAGTTGCCGGTAGCGGCACGAGGGCGACGAGCCACTCTCCACAATGAAGGTGCCGACGCACGGAAGCGGTCGGCACAGATGATTTGATCTAGATGGCGTCGCCTCGGTCCCACGAAGTCCCCTCACGGGGAAGGGCGAACCGATGCTTGTGGGTCGGCAACGCGCGGGGACCAGAGGCACCATGAACCGCCCTCGGCTTCGTCACGGTTCGGACCTGCGAGACCCTGCGGCCAGGCGCCGACGGCGACGCCGACGCCTCCTGATCGCGGCGCCCTTCCTCGTGCTCCTTTCATGGGCGCTGGTCTCCTACACGATCTGGATGGTGCAGCCAACGAGCACGTCATTCGGCGCGCGCAGTGCGGAGTGGGTGAGATCGGACGTGCCGTTTGGCAATTGGTTCGTCGACAAGGCCGAGCACTACTACTACGGAGCGAAGGCCCCGAAGAAGGGCGGCCCGCAGCTGACGCGCCTGCCCGCGGTCGGACTACGCCCAACGCCAAGCCACGGCACAGGAACTGCCACGACCTCGGCACCGGCCGCGGCGTGGCCGCCGCCGATCAAGCCCGTCTTCTCGCACCCGCTACCCGGTGAAGGAATCTGGAAGCCCACCGGCCCATCGGTCGACGGCGGCCCACCGGTGCTGGTGACGACCTTTCGTCCCGAGCTCGACTATCCGCAGACCGTCGCCTACGTCGCCTGGTTCGACCATACGCGCACCGCGATCGCCTACTACCCCGGCCGTTACGAGCCGCCCACCGCTGCGGTGCGGGGACCGATGATGGTCCCCGACGACGAGCGCTACCGACTGTTAGCGACGTTCAACGGAGGCTTCACCCACGCCGACGGCAACAACGGCTCGAGCGACAACGGCCTTGTCAATGAACCACTCACGGACGGCAACGCGACGCTTGTCGGCTACCGGGACGGCCGCGTCGCGATCGTGAAGTGGAGCGGCGGCGCGAACGCGGGGCCGAACGTCGCGTGGACCCGTCAGAGCCTCGCTCCGATCGTCTGGAACGGACAACTCAATCCCGCGTTGAACGAGAACCCGAACAGTCCGCAGTGGGGGTACACGCTCGGCGGTGTCACCCGCGTCTGGCGTACCGGCGTCGGCATCGACGGTCGCGGCAACCTCATCTTCGTTGTGGCGAACGACCAGACCGTTATCACGCTGGCGGAGATCCTGCAGCACGTCGGCGCGGTGGATGCGATGGAGTTCGACATCAACCCCTATTGGCATACCCTTATCACCTACACCCACGGACCTGATCTCGTGCCGACAATGGTCGAGCCCCAGCCAAATCA
>JBAVUF010000113.1:0-4896 GCA_049696635.1 Acidimicrobiales bacterium
GTGCTCACGAACGCGTTGACGTCCGACGTGGTCGACACAGCGGGCTGTCCTGAATACAAGGTGACCGCGGTTCGGGTGCACCAGGTGTTGTCCAAGTCCTGAGTCTCGGAACTCACCGAGATCGGCGGTCTTCGTCATCGACGGCCAGCTCACCCTCGCCGTCGCCCTCGGCGCGGGTTGTGTCTGGTGGGTGCGCCGGCGCCTGCCGTAGCGGCAGTAGTAGCTCGCGCCTACGTGCGCGCTCGACGACGACACCTCCCTGGCGCGATCCGCGTGACTTCAAGTGGCGACGTGCGTCCCGGAATGCCGGATAAGTGGGTCGCGGTCGGGCACCGGATTCTATTTACATGGACCTGGCAAAACGTGGCGGGGGGAGTGTGGGAAACCACATCATCCTGGACAGGCTCGCGGGACATGGACACCTTTTGATGAGGTGTCGAGATGGATCTCGCCCAACGCGTCTCGTCTCTCGGCGCGGATCTGGACTCGAGCTGGTACCGGACCGAAGTGCTCCCGCGCCTTTGGTAGCAGAACGAGCGCGTCCCTCCTCCGACCCGTGGTGCCGAACGGACGATCAGGGGTCCTCACGTTGAACTTTCAGGTGAACGTTAGGGATGTCCAGGCTGCGCGTCCACGAGGTCAGATTCTCAATATCGAGTTGGATCCTCAACATCGAGGGGCGGAATGCCGTTAGTGGAGGTGGAGTGTCGACCGACCGGGTCGATGCCCGCGTGTTTCTGAACCTGTCCAAGCGGGGCCACCACCGTTGAAGGTGGCGGCCGCTGAGGCCGCCCGGGCCCGGACGGAGCGCTTGTTGATAGGGGAAGTCATATGAGATCGGCAAGTTATTTAACCAACGCTGGCCGTCTGCGCCGCTGGTTTTCAGCACTGTTGGCGGTGGGGGTCGTTTCCGCGATGGCGCTCTTTGTGGGCGGGATCTCTGCAGGGTCAGCCGGAGCGACCCAAGCTCCGGTACCCCTGGGGACGGCCGCTCCCTTCGCGGTTTTGTCGTCTCAGGGGGTTTCGAGCACGGCCAACCCGTCTCCGCCCTTTATTACAGGCGACATCGGGGTAGATGACTTGTCCGGCACCCACATCACCGGATTAACCACGACAGATGTCACGGGCACGATTTACTCAGTAGATAGTTCTGGTCCTGCGGGTTCCGCGGGGGATGACCCCGGGTTGCTTAGTACGGCCGCAGCCGACCTCGGTACCGCGTACACGTCAGCGGCAAACGCAACACCGACGAACAACACGAATTACGCCGACATCACCGGACTGACCCTCGTCCCTGGGGTGTACAACGCGACCTCGACGATGGACCTGACGGGAACGGTCACCTTGAACGGGAACGGGGTGTACATCTTCCAGGTTGGCTCCGGCCTGACAACCTCGACGACGAGCACGGTGGCGCTCGAAAACGGGGCGCAAGCGGGCTGTGTTTTCTGGCAAGTGGGTAGCTCGGCGACACTGGCGGGTGGCACGTTCAACGGGAGCATTTTGGCTCTGACCTCAATTTCGATCGCCTCGACGGCGTCGGTCACCGGACGGCTGCTGGCGGAAAACGGCGCAGTCACCCTCGTCGACGACACCATCACTGCGCCGCCAGCGTGCACGGTTTCGGCACCAACGACGACAACAACGACAACAACGACAACCACGACCACGCCATCAAAAACGACCGTGACAAAAAAGCCCACTCCTAAGACACCGGCGGCGAAGAAGCCGGTCGCGAAGAAGCCGGCAGCCGCTCTCTCGCCCAAACCCACACCAAAGCCTGTAGTTACGCCAACGCCCAAGTCCCCGACCGTGGTGCCTCCGGCCAAGACCGGTGAGCCATGGGCGGGTTGGCCGTACTGGCTTCTCGTGATACTTGTTGGGGGTCTGGGGGTCGGTGCTCTAAACCAGGCTCGGCGTCGGCGTGCACCAGCAACCCGGAATTTCTGAACTCACGTCCCGCTCTCCCACTCACGGCACGGCTCGCCGATCCCGCCTTTGGGCGATGGTCGGCGGGCTGCTGCTCCTCGTGGCCGCAGCTGGTGTCGCCTACCCAATCTGGTGGAATCACCGCTCTAGCTCGGTCGGACACGAATTGATCAAGCGAGCACTCGCCGGTACCGCGCCCACGAAGAACTCAGTTCGCACCTGCAGGAGTCCAACGACCACCGCTCTCGGCACACTCGATCACCCCGGCCTCCTCACGATTCCTGACCTCGGACTCAAGGCTCCTGTGCTTCAGGGCATCGACGATGCGGTGTTCAACGTGGCCGTCGGTCATGATCCCTCCAGCGTGTGGCCGGGTTCGAACGGCGAGAGCCTGCTGCTCGCACACGACGTCAGCTACTTCTCCGGCCTCGATCGCGTCAAGGTCGGCGAGGAAGTGACCTGGATCGCTGGCTGCAGGGAGGACTTCTTTCGCGTCGTGAGTCACGAGATCGTCCCGCCGGGTACCGCGATCGCCGTACCGACTGGAGGAACCGCGGGGTTGGCCCTGATTACTTGCTGGCCAACCGATGCGCTGTTCTGGACGACCGACCGCTACGTGGTCGAGGCCGTCTTCACCGGCGGACAGTTTGTCGACCTCGCGACATCAGCTTCGCCACCCCCTCCGCTTCGCTTGAGCGTCCCCGCTCCCGCAGTTCTCAAGAACGAAGGACTGTCGCTCGGACGCTCGGGGGTCTTAGCTGGCACCCTCAGGACGAGCGGCTCGTCGTCTCCTTCGTTCAGCGAGGGCCCTGATGCACTGGCGGCCGCCAATCTTGCCCTGAGCGACTACGCGGCTGCCGACAAGACCGCCGTGGCCCAGAACCACTCCTGGTGGAAGGATCTGGCGCTGGCAGGAGTAGCACTCCCTGCTCCTTGGTCGCTCCGCTACGAGACGAACGTCACGCTTTCAGTCACGGGGAACATTGTCGAGGGGGCAACCCTCAGCTCACCAGCGGCAACCGTCACTCTCACAGTGCGAAACGGTTCCTTCTACGTTGCAAGCGTCACACCTTCATAATGTCTCCAACAGCAGCGCCTGTACCGATGCGCCCGGTTAACCGCGTCGGTTTGGCCAAACAAACCCCCTGCAGCGCGGACATCCCCCCGTCAAACGCAGTCAAACGACTGTTCGACTTGTCGCTCGACATGCTCGGCTCGGCCTCGTTTGAGGGGTATTTCACTCAGCTCAATCCAGCCTGGGAGCAAACGCTCGGCTGGACCAACGAAGAATTGATGGCCAAACCGTTTGTCTCCTTTGTCCATCCCGACGACCGCGAGGAGGCGACGAGGCAGGCAACGAAGCTCATGGAGCCCAACGCCCCGCCCGTCATCGACTTCGAGGTTCGTTTTCGCACTCGAGATGGGGACTATCGGTGGCTCGATTCGAGCGTCGTCGCCAGTGAAATTTCCTTTTACTTCGTTGTAAAGGACGTCACCGAACGCAAGGTGGCGGATGTCGAACGAGATCACGCCACGAGTTTGATGAAAGGCATCGTCGCGAGCATGGCCGACGGGCTCACGGTCACTGACACGGAGGGATGCCTGACGTTTGTCAATCCGGCCGCAGTGTATTTGCTGGGCTACGAGTCAGCGATCGAAGTCATTGGGCAAAACCACCATACGATCTTTCATCACAGTCGCTTGGACGGCACTCCCTACGCGATCGAGGACTGTCCGATAACCAAGGTCCGTGCCAGCGGTGACCCCGTCCACGTACAGGAGGACACCTTTTGGCGCAGGGACGGCTCGCCATTGCCGGTCTCGTACTCCTCCGCGCCGATTGATCTCAGCAACGGCACAGGCGCTGTTGTTGCCTTCCGCGACATCACGGCCCTGCAAGCCGAGCGCGAGCGCCTCCGCCCGAAGTTCGGCGACGTAGCGTGGTTCGAAGAGGTCCGCCAAGCGGTGGCCAAGGATCGTTTCGTCCTTTACGGCCAACCGATCATCGACTTAACGTCCGGCGCAACGGTCCAACACGAACTGCTGCTGCGGATGCTCTCTCCGACGGGGCAGGTCATCCTGCCGGGCCTGTTTCTACCCGCTGCAGAAAAGTACGGGCTTATCGACGACATCGACCGTTGGGTCATCACCCGCGCCCTTGAGATCGCGGCCACCGGAGAGTCGGTGGCGATAAACCTCTCAGCTGAGTCGGTGGGCCGCGTCGAGATCCTGCTACACATTGAGCACGAACTGGATCGGACGGGGGCTTCTCCAGAGTGCCTTACCTTCGAGGTCACCGAGACGGCGGTCATGAAAGACTTGCAGGACGGTCGACGTTTCGCAGATCGACTGGTTGCTCTCGGCTGCTTGTTCGCGCTCGATGACTTCGGCACCGGCTACGGCTCACTCACCTACCTTCGCCAGCTTCCCATTGCCTTCTTGAAGATCGACGTGCAGTTCGTCCGCGAGATGGTGCAGAACAAGGCTGATCGAAGACTCGTCGAGACCATCGTTTCGGTTGCCAAGGCCCTTGGCAAGCGAACTATCGCCGAAGGAGTCGAAGACGACCAGACTGTAAGCCTGCTGCGCGACCTCGGTGTCGATTTCGCGCAGGGCTTCCACCTTGGACGGCCGGCGCCGTTCCCGATAGGCGCACGTGTGCGGTCACCACACCCGGCGGCGTAGCTCCCACCAAAACATCGGGCGTCTCACCCAGCTAGCCGGCCAGGTGCCCGCCAATTGGGCTCACACGGCTCGTTCTTCGAGACGAAGCTCTGGTCGCCAGGATTCATGAACTCGACCAAGCAACAACAACAGTCAACGACTCATCCCGCGGCGCCACAGTCTCCGCACCCACCCTTGTCGTGCGGTGCCACCTTGTCTATCGGAGCGATCCCGGAAGTGCTCGCGAAGATCACTTGAATCTTGGTCGCGTCCTGCCGCGATCTCGTCGTTTGTCCACCGCTT
>JBAVUF010000114.1:0-3269 GCA_049696635.1 Acidimicrobiales bacterium
CGATCAGGAGTTCAATAAGGGTGAAACCCTCCTCTTCCTGCGCGTCGTCGGCTTTTGTTCGGTGCAGCTTCATAAAGGCTTTCTTCACGGCGGTTAGCCCCCTTGTAGATGTGTCATCCGACACACCCCTAACGGCACCAGACTCGTCGATCATTAGGCCCAGCACCCGGAAATTTGGCGGAACTATTCGCCGCCGCGGAGTAAGCGAATCCGCTCGCACCAAGGGGCGCGAACCACCAGGTTACAGGCTCGGGGCGAATCGATCTCCGAAACTAACCGGAGCGTGTGATTGACAAATGTGACGCCCAGTGGTGACGGCCCATACGACTTAACACGGTGCGTAAGCCGTGCATTCCCGTTCAAAAGGCATATTCCAGCAAGTTCAGCCTCCCGCCGAGATTCGGATGGCGGGGCTATCCGGAACTGACGTTGACCTGGCGGTAAATCCCATACATCGCCGAGATGAGCGCGATCGCGACGAACCCGACGACAACCCCCATGACGACGATAATGATCGGTTCGAACAGGGCCGTGAACTTCTTCAGCTTGAAGTCGAGCTCTCGCTCGTAGTAATCAGCGGCGACCTGCAGCTGGTCCTCGAGGGTTCCGGTGACCTCGCCGACCCGGATCATCTGGCGGGCGGCGAGGGGGAAGATGCCAGAGCTCTCCACAGGCTCCGCAAGGCCCCGCCCCTCGATCATCTCGGCGCGGACGTGTTCGAGTCCCTTCTTGAAGACGTCATTCGAGACCGATTGTGAGGTGACCTCCATCGCGTCAGGAAGGGGAACGCCGGTCTCGGACATCGAGGCGAGGATGCGACAGATGCGTTCGACGAGGATGTGAACGACGAGATCACCGGCGACCGGGATCTTCAACACGACCGAGTCGAGCAACGCGCGACCCCGCTTTGAGCGGAACGTCGCGACGAAAGCGATGACGATCGCCGCTATCGCACCGAGAAGCACCGCATAGTGGCCCGAGATGAAATTCGTGATCGCGAGGAGCATTCGGGTGACGAGCGGCAGCTTGGCGTTTAGTTGGGAGAAGAAGGTCTTGAATTTGGGTAGGACGAATGTGGCGAGAATGACGACGACGACGATCGCCATGCAGAGCACGATCATCGGATAGATGAGCGCGCTCGTAATCTTTTTCCTCGCTTCGAGGTCGCGCTCCATGTAGTCGGCGAGTTGAACTAGAACCGAGTCCAAGTTGCCGGAGAGCTCGGCGGACTCGAGCATGCCGACGAAGTAGAGAGGAAATGCCTCGGGGTGTCCGCGGGCAGTTCGAGCGAACGACTCACCACCTTGCAGCGCGGTGCTCATCTCCGAGAGCGTTTTTTTGAAGAGCTTGTCGGTGGTGTCGTTTTCGATGATCTCAAGTGCGTCGATGATCGGGATCCCTGAGCGGATGAACACCCCGAGCTGGCGTGAGAAGGCCATGACGAGTTGGCTCTTGACCTTCTTCCGGGTGAGCTCGAAATCGAGCAGGGTCTTCCTCTGTTCGATCGCGACAGGTTGGAGACCTAGGCTCGAGATTTCGAGTCGGGCGACGCCGGCGGTCGAAGCCGAGAGCATCCCCGAAACGGTGTTACCGAGCTTGTCGATCGCCGTGTACTTGTATTTGGTGTGGGCCATCTCCCGTCCTTACAGCGTGTAGATGCTTCGCATCACTTCGGCGACCGTCGTCACGTCTTGAGCGACGAGTTCGATCGCCTGCTGGCGCAGCGAGCGCATCCCTTCCTGTTTCGCGGCCATTCTGAACTGATCGTCGGTCCCATTGGCGATGATCAGCCGCTTGATCGCCCCCGTAACCATGAGCAGCTCGTAGACGCCGATGCGCTCTTGGTACCCGGTCTGCGCGCAGAAGTTGCAGCCCGCGCCGCGCAAGAAGACGGTCTTTTCGGGACCATCGGACTCTTCATAGAACGCGAGCTCCTCTGCGGTTGGTCGGTACGGCGTCTTGCAGGCTGGGCACGTCCGACGGACGAGGCGCTGGCTTATGACGGCGATCATGGACGCGGCGACGAGAAATGGCTCAACGCCCATGTCATAGAAGCGGAGCAGTGCGGTGACGGCATCGGTGGCGTGTAGCGAGGAGAGCACGAGGTGTCCGGTCATCGCTGATTGCACAGCGATGCGCGCCGTTTCGACGTCGCGAATCTCTCCGACGAGGATGACGTCGGGGTCCTGCCTGAGGATCGACTTCAGGCCTGTGGCGAAGGTGAGACCCGCCTGTTCGTTCGTCTGGATCTGGTTCATCGAAGAGAAGACGTATTCGACCGGATCCTCGATCGTCATGATGTTGCGCGAGGTCTCGTTGAGCTCGTTCAAACTCGCGTAGAGGGTCGTGGTCTTGCCGCTCCCCGTCGGGCCGGCGCACACGATCATGCCGAACGGAACCCTGATCGCTTCCGAGTACTGGTTCAGGAAGTCGTGTGGCATGCCGAGGCGAGACAGAGTCAGGACCGATTTCGTTTTGTCGAGGATCCGCATGACGCACGTCTCGCCGAAGATCGTCGACACCGTTGAGACGCGGACGTCGACCCCACGGTTGTCGATGTTCGCGGTGAACTGGCCGTCTTGTGGTCGGCGCTTTTCGACGATGTTCATGTCCGCCATGATCTTGATGCGGTTGACAAGACCGACACCCATTGCCGGCGGCAGCGCCAGCATGTCTTTCATGACGCCATCGATGCGGTAGCGGACGCGCATTCCGTCTTCCTGAGGCTCGAGGTGGACATCCGAGGCGCGGTCACGGAGCGCTTGGGTGAGGATCCTGTTCACGACGCGCACGACCGGCGCGTCGTCAGCGATCGTCTCGACCTCGGGTGTTTCCGGGGCGCGACGGCGTCCCGTTTCGATCGTTTCGAAGACTTCGACGAGGGAGGTGACGTCTCCGAGCGCGACGTAGCTCGCGTCGATCGCCTGGCGAACGTCGCTGAGCGGCACGAGCATCATGTGGATCGACTTGTGTGTCGTCTCTGTGAGCAGCCGCTCGAGGGCGTCGCTCGGCTCGGCGACGGCTACAAAGAGGTCTTCCCCGCTCAGAGATATCGGCAAGGCGAGCTGCTCGCGGGCAATCGAATCCGGCACGAGGGCAAGCGCCTCTGGGTGCGGCGCCTGCGTGCGTAGGTCGCACTCGGGCATGTCGAACTTCCAGGCGAGCACCTCGGCGAGGGCGCGCTCACGGACGACCCCCATATCGACGAGGATCTCGCCGAGGCGTCCGCCGTGCTCTCGCTGGCGCGCGAGGGCCTGGTCGATCTGCGC
>JBAVUF010000115.1:0-2732 GCA_049696635.1 Acidimicrobiales bacterium
AGGCCCTCCG
Source organism: Acidimicrobiales bacterium (assembly GCA_049696635.1). GTDB lineage: Bacteria > Actinomycetota > Acidimicrobiia > Acidimicrobiales > Bog-793 > CAVRXQ01. The sequence goes on from JBAVUF010000115.1 coordinate 11, forward strand.
CCAGGCGACCGGGGCAGGCATCCTCGATGCGAGGCGGGCGCTGCAGGAGACCGACGGCGATTTCGAAAAGGCGCGGCGCTGGCTACGAGAACAGGGGCTCGCCGGTGCGTCGAAGCGCGCCGAGCGCGAACGCGCCGAGGGTGCGGTCTCGGTCATCGTGAGCGGCGAGCACGGTGTCGGCGCCGTCGTCGCGCTCGAGTGCGAGACCGACTTCGTCGCGAAGTCTGCCGACTTCGTCCGATTGGTTGACACGCTGGCTGAAGCGCTTGCCACGGACGGGGAAGAGGCGCTCGCGCGCCACGCGGACGAGATCGATGAGCTGAAGGTGACGATGAAAGAGAACATCGCCGTCGGCCAGCACGCGCGCTTTGAGTCCGACGGGACGACGATCCTCGAGAGTTATTTGCACGTGCAAAACGGGCGTGGTGTGAATGGAGTGCTGGTCGAGCTAGAAGGAGGCTCCTCCGCGCTCGCGCACGACATCGCGGTACATATCGCTTTCGCCCGCCCCGAGTATCTGTCGCGCGAGGACGTGCCGCCCGAGGTCATCGCGACCGAGCGCGAAACAATGCTCGCGATCGCGAAGAACGAAGGAAAACCAGAGGCGCAGCTCGAAAAGATCGTCGAAGGCCGGATGAAGGGTTGGTTCGAGCTCCACGTGCTGCTCGACCAGCGTTTCGCGAAGGATGAGAAGCAGACGATCGCCCAACTGCTCGGCGGCGCGAAGGTCCGTCGGTTCGCGCAGGTCGTCGTCGGTTCGTGACCGCGGGTCGAGCGACGACGGCGGACTCTGCTGGGACGCTCTCTGCGGGAGCATTTCCTCGCAAGTGGTCGCGCGCGGTGCTGAAGATCTCCGGCGAGGCGTTCGCTTCTGCGTCGTCCGACGAGACGATAGACGCGTCGACCGTGGCACGGATCGCGAAGGAGATCGCCGATTCGGTGTCCGACCTCGGCGTCGAGCTCGCGGTGATGATGGGCGGCGGGAACATCTGGCGTGGTCAGACCGGGGCCGGCGAAGGCATCGACCGCGCGACCTCCGACACGATGGGCATGCTCGGCACCGTGATCAACTCGCTCGCGCTGCAGGATGCGATCGAGCGCGAGGGGCGCCCGACGCGGGTGATGTCGGCGATTTCGATGGCTGAGGTCTGCGAGCCCTACATCCGCAGACGCGCGATCCGTCACCTCGAAAAAGGACGCGTCGTGATCTTTGCGGCAGGCATGGGCAATCCGTACTTCACAACCGACACACCGGCCGCGCTTCGTGCCGCAGAGATCGAAGCAGACGTGATCTTGAAGGGAACGCACTCGGGAGTCGACGGTGTTTACAGCGCGGACCCTCGCCTCGATCCGGAGGCGAGGAAATTCGACGAGATCAGCTTCATGGATGTCGTCGCGCGCGACCTGCGGGTGATGGACCTCACCGCGATCACATTTTGCAAGGACAATGGTCTTCCGATCCTCGTCTTCGACCTGATGACACCGGGCAACATTCGTGGCGCCATCGCCGGCGAGCCGATCGGTACGCTGATTCGATGAGCCCCGACGTCATCATCGATGGGGCACTCAAGGACGCGCGCGAAAAGATGCAGCGCGCTGTCGAGCACACAAAGGGCGAGTTTGGTTCGGTGCGTACTGGGCGCGCGGCCCCAGTTCTCGTCGAGAAGTTGAAGGTCGACTACTACGGCAGTGAGGTCGCGCTGCAAAGTCTCGCCGGGATCACGGTGCCGGACGCGCGCACGCTCGTCATCCACCCGTACGACAAGAACGCGATGAAGGCGATCGAAAAGGCGATCCAGGCCTCGGACCTCGGCGTCAACCCGACGGACGACGGCGAAGTCATTCGTCTGACGTTCCCGCAGCTGAACGAGGAACGTCGACGCGAGCTCGTCAAAGTCGTCCGCCAGCGCGCGGAGGAGGGCCGTGTCGCGGTGCGAAACGTGCGGCGTCACTGCCGCCACGAGCTCGAGACGCACGAACACGATGGCGCCGTCTCGTCCGACGACGTCGAATGGGCGGGCAAGGAGCTCGACCGACTCACCCACGACTTCGTCGCGGAGATCGATCGGTTGTTAGCCCACAAGGAACAAGAACTGCTCGAGGTCTGAGACCCCGAGCGCGTGGTGTGCAAGGTGGCACGCCTGCCGGAGGAGATGTGCCGAACGACGCCATAGAGGAGCGCGCGGAGCGCTCCGTCAGAACGAATGGAGCGTCACCTCGCGACGACGTCGTCGACGAGGAAACGCCGCGACGCACCGGCGAGGTGCGCGTGGTCGCCGTCGAGGCCGCGGTCGCGGCGGGCCTTGTGGAGGCGCCCCCAGACGCCGAGCTGACGGCTCCCGCTGACGACGACACGGCCTCGATCCCGCTGCCGGACTGGACGGATCCACCGACTGGCCAAGTTCCGCGAGTGCTGCTCGACGAAGGAGAAGATCCCGAGGCGCCACGCGTCAAGGGCCCGAGCTGGCGACAGCGCCCTCAGGACTGGGACGAGGACGCGGACACCTTCGAGTACCTCGTCGAGGACGTCGAAGACGAGATCGACGAGAGGGCAGCGATCGCTGGGCGCGAGTCGGCCGGCGTCGCAGAAGGCGACCCGTTCGAGTTCGACTTCGAACCGCCGACCCTGCATCCGCGGCTCGGGGAGTCGAACGCTCCTGTTGATTACGGCGCTCGCGAGGGCGTGATTGTTAACGGCGCGCCTGACGACGCGGCGTGGAGC
>JBAVUF010000116.1:0-3234 GCA_049696635.1 Acidimicrobiales bacterium
GCCACGAGGTTGGCGACGACGATCGCGCCGATGCCGACGAGGACGACGCTCACTACTGGGACCGCCGGCTCGGGCACCGCCGCGATGGAGCGGGCAAAGAGCGTCCACAGCCATCGCCCGACCGCGATGCCGATCGGTACGCCGATCACGATGCCGATCAGTGCCGTCACCGTCGCTTGCCAGATGATCGTCTCAGCGAGTTGACGACCGGTGAACCCGAGTGCCTTCAAGAGCGCGAGCTCGCGACGGCGCGTTCGTACAGAGGCCGACAGCGCTGCCGCGAGCGCGATGACGGCACCGAGCACGACGCCCAATGCGAGGTACGACGGTGTCGCGCCCATCGAGCGGTAATTCACGATCTCCGCCGGCCGCTGAACGCTGAGTAGTAAGACCTCATTCTGGTACTTCGCCAGCAACCGGTCGGAAAAAGAGACGATCCGATCGAGATTCGCTCGTGCCGCGGACGCAGAGACGTTTGGCCGCATCCGGATCAACGCCATATTCGGTCCTGAGAGCGTGTAGACGCTGCCCTGCAACAAGCGGTGGAGGCGCGACGCCGCCTGCCATTCGAGCCACATCCCCGTGCCCATCGAAGGGTGCAGCACGGCCGCGCCGCCGACGCCGCCGACTGCCGGAAAGGTCGCCGTCCCGACGATCATCATGCGCTCAGGCGGGACGTAGATCGGGTAATCGGCTCGCGTCCCGTACGAGAGCACGAGGGTGTCGCCGACGCGCTTATGGAGTTCGGCAAGTGTCGTCGGACCGAGGACGACCTGATTTGCTGCGCGCACGGGGTGACCGGTGAGCATGGGCATCGCCACGGTCGGATCCGAATCGCTGATCATCGTGGGGACGGTGAGCCCGTCGACTTGGATGTTCGCCCCGGTTCCCCACCCGCTGAATGCGGCGATGTCTCGATCGTGGCGCAACGCATTTAGCGCCTGGGGTGGGACGTCGTTGCTGCCCAGGAGCGCGTACGACCAGTTCCAGCCGTAAAGCCGGGGATGGGAGACGAGGGTCGAAAGGCTGGCGCCGAACGTCAGGGTCGTGACGAGGAGGACGATCGCAAGCGTCGCACCGAAGATCGTCGCACGCGCCGGCGCCGCGGTGCGCACCGGAGTCGACTGGACCGCGCCTCGCACACCGAGAACCGCTGGCGCCGGCAAACCGAGAGCGCGCGCAAATCGAGTCGACCACGTCCCCAATCCGCCCGTCGGAATGAGCGCCGCGGAGCGCTTGGCCGAAGCGAAACGCCATCCGATCGCGACCGCGACCGACGTCAGCACCACAAAGAGAGCGAGAACTCCCAACCCGAGTGCGGCGCCGTCGAACGCAAAGCCCTTGAACGGGTAGACGGTGCGCACCGAACCAAGCGGCGCGATCGGTGACAGCGCAAACGCCACGCCGACCGCGAGCGCACATCCGGCAAGAACCGACGTCAGCACTCCTATCTCGACGTCACCGATCTGCACGAGCGGAGTCGCCCCGAGGGCACGCAGCACCTCACGGTCGCCTTCATTGGCTCGAATCAACCGAGCAATCGCCATCGCCGCGATCGCCATCGCCGCGAGCGCGACGACGCCGCCGAAGGCGCCGAGAGCGATCGACTCGGGTCGAATCGAGCGTTCGACCTTCGCGACCGCATCGGCTGTGACCTCGAACTCATAAACGGCTCCCCGCGGAAGGACGGCGATAATCCCTTTCTCGGTTGTGGCAACCGATCCGCTCCTTCGCAGCTGGATCGCAAAGTTTGTACCCGCGCCTCCGAAAGCATCGGCGCGTGCGAAGGCGGGGGTGAAGACGGCGAGCGATGTCTTCGCGTCCGCCTGGTCTTGCAGGACCGACACGTTGAACTCGACGAGGCCGACGAGCTTCTCGCGCACGATTTGTGCGGGGTGTTCCGGGGTCGTGCCATTTGCATTGAACTGGCTCGGGCGAAAAACGGCCCAGTTGATCGATTCGCCCACGTGCCAGCCTTGGCTGCGCGCCGCCTGCGGAGTTGTTGCGAACTCGTCGACCGCGTGCGGGTTCGGCATGCGTCCTGCGACGACGCCCGGTCGGTCCTCGTTGAAGAATTCCCCGGCGATGCTCGCGACAGGGGAGATGGCACCGCGCTCGAGTTGTCCTTTGGCAGTGATCGGCGCGGCGAGCGGGAAGACGAAGCGCTCGACATGCCCGACGTTCGGCAGCCGGCTGAGTGCGGCCGTCATCGCATCCTGTTGGCGAAGAGGGATCGCGCCCGTCGACGTCGTGTACCTCCATACCGTGACTTCGAGCGTCGAGGGATTCGTGCTCTCGAGGAACCTCGGATATGCGGACTGTGTCCTCCGTGCGGCGGCGATCGATCCGAGCGCCAAGCCGCCGAGCGCGCCGAGGACGAGCGTGATCGCGAGGTACGAGCGAAGTCGATGGGTGAGCGTTCGCCGGGCCCGGTAGGCGATGACGTTCCAGGCGTCGGCGTTCAAAGCGTCACCGTTCGCGTTCCAGCGCTCAACTCGCCCCCCTAGACGCGGCCTCGCAAAATGAAGTGTCGTGGAGTCCACACAGAAACACCAGGTGGCGAACCGCCAACTCGCGGTCGTGCCAGCACGGCTGCGGGCGAGTCATGCAGCAGTTGACGATCTGATTGAAGGAGGGAGCGCCCGCTCAGGTCGCCTGTCCAGCGACCGACATCAGCACGTCGCGGGTGATCTCCAGGTGGCCGAGGTGCTGGTAGAGCTCCTCGAATACGTGCAGGACAACGCCGGCCTGGCTTCTTGCGAACGGCAGGTCGACGTCCTTCGGGTCGCCTTCGGACCTCGGCGAGGCGAGCCCGTCGAGCGAGTCGAGATCGGCGGAGAAGCGCCGCTTCTGCTCCTCGGCCTTTGCGACGAGTTCTTCGACGCTGCCCGTCGCCCCGAACTCGGCGGGCCGGTCCCGTCGGACGTCACGCCCCGCGATGCGATTCCCGCCCCAGAACTCCATTACGCCGAGGCAGTGGGTGACGATCTGGAACGGCGAGTTCGCACCTGGGAGCGCCGGCTTCATATTCGCGAGTTCGTCGCCGAGCACGCGCAGGATCTCGACCATCATTCCGAGCGCGCGGTCGACGTAGTACTCGACGTCGTCGATCTCGACTTCCATCGTGGCCATTGGTCATGCTCGCAGATTGCCCCTGCCGCCGCACGTGGGAACGACTGTTCAGCTGAGCCGAGCGAGAGTGATCGCGCCGACGGCGGCGACGATCGCGAGCGG
>JBAVUF010000117.1:0-3078 GCA_049696635.1 Acidimicrobiales bacterium
CCCGAACACCGCGCCACGCGGCGCGCAACGCGACTGACCGACGATCGGCCGAAGCGCTCGCGAAATCGGCCCGCGTCGACGTCGCGTTCATCGAGGAGCTCGAGACGTTCTCGTTGATCGAAAGCGAGGGCTCGGGCGAGGAGCGGAGCTATCCGGAAGGGACCGGGCGCATCGTCGAACTCGCCGCGCGTCTGCGCGGTTACGGCATCGAGCCGCGACATCTTCGGACATTCAAGCACGCCGCGGAGCGCGAGTCAGGTGTCCTCGAACAGGTCGTCATGCCGATGCTGCAGCGCCGCAACCCCGAAGCACAGCAGCGGGCGCGATCGGTGCTCGAAGAGCTCGTCGAGACCGCCGGGCAGTTGCACGACGCCTTCGTCCGCGCGTCGCTTCGCGAGATCGACACGCGATGAGCACGCGGCCGACGGCGCTGCTGTCGGCCGAAGAGATCGCGCGAATCGTTGATCGACTCGCCGGCGAGATCGACGCCGACCACGCAGATGGCGTGATGCTCGTTGGTTTGCTGAAAGGAAGCGTCTTTTTCTGCGCCGACCTGATCCGCGCGCTGAAGGTGCCGTGCGAGATCGACTTCTTCGCGCTGTCGTCGTACGCGCCGGGAGAGCGCCGCGTCCGCATCTTGAAGGACTTAAGTCACGACGTCACCGGGAAAGACGTCGTCATCGTCGCGGACATCGTCGACACGGGGCTTTCGATCGGATACGTCGTCGACCTCGTGCGCGCGCGGGGGGCGCGGACCGCCGAGGTCTGCGCCCTCTTGGATCGGCCGGGGCGCCGCATCATCCCCGTTCCGTTGCGCTACTTGGGGCTCCCGGTCGATGATGACTTTCTCGTCGGCTATGGCCTCGATTACGCCGAGCGGTACCGCAACGTGCGCGCCGTCGTGCCCGTCGATCCCTCGGCGCTAGCGGCCGACCGTGCCGGCGTCGAGCGGGCACTGTACGGAGGGAAAACCGCCGTCCCCGTTGAGCCCGACCGGGGCTAATTTGAGCGTGATGGAGGTGATCCTCTCCGCCGTGCGGGTCGACAGGCAGTCGAACACGCCGGTGGTGCTGCTCCAAGAACTCGAAGGCGACCGGTCGCTGCCGATCTTCATCGGTGCGCCGGAGGCGACCGCGATCGCGTTCGCGCTGCAAGGCGTCGAAGTGCAGCGCCCGATGACCCACGACCTGATGAAGGACCTCTGCGAGCTGCTCGGCGCGCACGTGGAGCGTGTCGTCGTCACCGAGGTGCGCGACGCCACGTACTTCGCCGAAATCCACCTCGACTACCAGGGCCGGATGGTCGAGGTGTCCTCGCGGCCTTCGGACGCGATCGCGCTCGCCGCCCGGACCCATTCGCCGCTCTTCGTCGATGACGAGCTGATGGACCAGGCCGGCATCGTCTTGGACGAGAGCGACGACGACGACGAGGAGTCGCCAGAAGAGCTCGTCGGTGAGTTCCGGGAGTTCCTCGACCACGTCCGTCCGGAGGACTTCACCCCCTGACCTCGGCTGACGCGGGTCGGTTGTTGACCACCCGCGTCCAGCGCCGTAGCCTCATCACATCCGCGTAGTTACGCGCCTGTGATCGGCACCGCGAGCGGATCGCCGAGGAGGCGGTATGGCGAACGAGGAAGCCGGGTACCGGGGCCCGAGGGTCTGCAAGATCGTCGGCATCACGTACCGCCAGCTCGACTACTGGGCGCGCACAGGGCTCCTGCGGCCGTCGCTCGCCGACGCGAAGGGGTCGGGGACCCAACGCCTCTACTCCTACCGGGACGTCTTGGAACTGAAGGTGATCAAGCGCCTCTTGGACGCCGGAGTGAACCTCCAGCACACCCGGCGGGCGATCGAGTGCGTGCGCGAGTCCGGCGGCGACCTCGCGTCGGCGAACCTCGTCATCGGCGCAGAGGGGACGGTGCTCGCCCGCTCCGGCGAGGAGATCGTCGACCTTTTGAAAGGCGGCCAGGGCGTGTTCAATATCGTGCCGCTGGCGGGCGTCGTCGGCGAGATCGACGCCGCCATCCACGTGATCGACGGAGCGCGCGACGACGACCCAGCCGAACAGGGGGCGCCGGGCTCGCGGCGTGGTCCGACGAGCGTGGAAGGGTCGCGGTAATCATCGAACGCCAGGCGCGCCCCCGCCCCGTGCGCTTCGCGCACGCGTCGGAGCGTCTGTTGGCGGAGATGCTCGACTTTTATGGCATCGCCTGGGACTACGAGCCCGTCGAGTTCGCACTCGACTGGGACGCCGAAGGCCGGCCGGTCTCCGGGTTTCGCCCCGACTTCTACCTCCCCGAGCACGGGCTGTTCTTGGAGCTGACGACGCTCCGCCAGCGGCTCGTGACGAAGAAGAACGCGAAGCTGCGCCGTCTGTGCGAGCTGCATCCCGAGCTCAACATCCGCATCCTCTACCGCCGGGACTGCGCGAGCTTGGAGTTGAAGGCCCTGCTCGGAGGCTTCGAGCCGGCCCGATCTGCGCACGCCCCGTCTACCATGGCCGGATAAACGCTGCACGCACAGACTTAAAACAAAGCCCGCTTCGCAGCGAGCACGAAGCGCTCGGCGCGAAGCTCGTCGAGTTCGGCGGCTGGGAGATGCCGCTGCAGTATCCGACGGGGACGATTGCCGAGCACCTCGCCTGTCGGCGCGCCGTGGTCGCCTTCGACGTCAGTCACCTGGGCACGGTGCGCGTCGAAGGTCGGGAGGCGTTCGACGTGTTGCAGGCGGCGTTCACGAACGATCTCCGCAAGGTCGAGCCGGGACGCGCGCAGTACACGCACCTGCTCGACGACGAGGGTTCGGTGCTCGACGACTGCATCATCTGGTGGCTCGCGGACGGTGTGTTCGACGTGATGCCGAACGCGTCGAACACGAGCCGCGTGCGCGACGCGATCGGGGGCGAGGACACGACGAGTGGTCGCGCGGTGATCGCGATCCAAGGTCCAGCGGCGCGGGCGACGCTCGCCAAGGTCGACCCGGACGCCGCCCAGGTCGGTCACTTCTGCGTTGCCGGCTTCTCGTTTGCCGGAGCGCCGTGCACCGTCGCCGGGACGGGCTACACCGGCGAAGACGGCGT
>JBAVUF010000118.1:0-8911 GCA_049696635.1 Acidimicrobiales bacterium
GGCGCGCCGCCCAGCGGCAGGATCTCCTGCTCGGTTCGCTCAAGCGCTCATCCGAGCGAGCGCTTCACGCCGGCGACGATGCGCTCGACGGAGGGCAAGGCCGCGTCTTCGAGGACGTCAGCGGCGGGCAAAGGAACGTGCGGAGTCGTGACGCGCACGACGGGCCCGTCGAGGTCGTAGAGGCACTCGTCGGCGATGATCGAGGCGAGCTCGGCACCCCATCCGCACAGGCGAGGGTTCTCCTCCACTGTGACGAGATGCGCGGTGTTGAGCACCGACGCGATCACGGTCGAGACGTCGAGGGGAACGAGTGATCGGAGGTCGATCACGGCGACCTCAATCCCGTCACGCGCGAGAAGGTCGGCGGCGTCGAGTGCGCGGGACACCATCGCCGCCAGCGCGACGATGGTCGCGTCACCACCGTCGCGGACGATGCGGGCCCGACCGAGCGGTTCGACAATCTCGCCGTCTTCGACTTCTCCCTTCGTCGGATAGAGGGACTTCTGCTCGAAAAAGAGCACTGGGTCATCGTCCCGCACCGCGGAGGCGAACAGCCCGACGACGTCGCGAGGCGTAGACGGCGCGACAACCTTCAGGCCCGGCACCGCCATCGCCCAGTTCTCGACGGACTGGGAATGCTGGGCTCCAAATCGCACGCCACCCCCGTTCGCCGACCGGATGACGAGCGGAATCGTGACTTGCCCGTTCGTCATGTAGCGGATCTTCGCGATCTCGTTCGCGACGATGTCCCAGCAGACGGCGAAGAAGTCAGAGAACATGACCTCCGCGATCGGTCGCAGGCCGGTCATCGCCGCTCCCATCGCCGCCCCGACGATCGCCTGCTCGGAGATCGGCGTGTCGAGCACCCGCCTTGGACCAAACGCATCGATCAACCCGACAGTCGCCTTGAACACGCCGCCCGCGGCACCCACGTCCTCGCCGAAGAAGACGACACTTTCGTCGCGTGCCATCTCCTGACTGATCGCCCTCGCCACTGCTTCGCGGTAGGTCACCTCCGCCATGTCGAACCCCCATCCGCGAAGACGTCCATTTCGACCAATGACGCGGAGGGTGGCGGGCTCGCCATCGCCTCTTCCGTCGCGCGATCCACCGCTGCGGCGGCATCGGTGTCGATCGCATCGAGTTTGCTCCCGTTCACACCGGCTGCGATCAAGCGCTCCCGGTAGCGGGGAATCGGGTCACGCGCCTTCCATTCGGCCACCTCTTGCTCCGGCCGGTACGTTCCGGGATCGGCTCGCGAGTGGCCGCCATGACGATACGTCTCAGCCTCGACGAGCGACGGACCGCGACCGAGTCGCGCGATGCCGATCGTCTGCTGCGCGATCGCAAACATCGCGTCAGCGTCGTTCCCGTCGACGAGAATCGGTTCGAGCCGATAGGCGGAGGCACGACTCGCGGCCGGATGTTCGGCCGCGGTGACCAAACCGATCGGGGTGTACTCCATCCATAGGTTGTTCTCGCAGACGAAGACCACAGGCAACGACCACACCGCCGCGAGGTTGAGCGCTTCGTGGAACGCCCCGATGTTCGTCGTGCCGTCTCCGAAGAAGCACACCGCGACTTGCCCCGAATTGCGGTACTTCGCCGAGAACGCCGCGCCGTTCGCGATCGTGAGGTGGGCGCCGACGATGGCGTACGAACCCATCATGTGATGGTCCACGCTCGTGAGGTGCATCGAACCACCTTTGCCGGCCATGAGTCCGCACGAGCGCCCCATCAGCTCGCCCATCGCCGCCGTCATCGCCGCGCCGCGGGCAAGGACGTGGTTGTGTCCGCGGTAGGTGGCGAACGTGTAGTCGTCCTCGCGCATCGCGACACCGAACGCGGCGGCGATCGCCTCCTGGCCGAGTCCCAGGTGACTCGTGCCCTTGACGAGCCCCTGGAGGAAAAGATCGTCGGCACGCTTTTCGAAGGCGCGCATCTCCACCATCTTGCGGTAGATGGCCAGCCTCTCCTCGAGTGGTGCCAACGCCGGCGGCGGCGCGCTTGGCTCGCTCTGGGCTCCAGTTTTCTCAGGGCTCACGGGCATTGGCTCGGTACTCGGCGGTGCCGGCTGTTGCTTGGAACGCCTCAGCACGGGCCACCCCCCAAGCCGAACTGCCCATGGGCAAGATTCATCCTCAAGTTCACGGCGACGTCCTTCACGATCCGCCACGGACCAGCACGGGTCCGCTGCTCGAAGTCTGTAGCAGCAGGATACGTGCCCCCTTCGCCAGGCGCGCTGCGGAGAGGTCCCGAAACGGAACACGAGCCGCGTGGAGCGGTTCGTCCTCACGAGCGCGCATACGGAGCGCACCTGGGCGTCATGAGTGTCAAGTGAGACGGACAGAGTCGAGGTTTCGGGCTGGCTGTTGGAGCTTTTCTCCGTTGTCGGCGTGAAAAGCGCGTTTCCCACGGTCGTTAGGTGAGTGGAGACGCGCGAAGACGAAGGGCGAATCGTCAAGTGAAGGATCGGCAGGTGGGAGCGCTATCAGTCCGAACGACGTTTGCGGCGGGGCCGAGGTGGGCCGGGCGATCGTCGTCGGCATCCCGTAATGCCTGAGATCGGGCGCACCACCTCGCAGGAGGAATAGCTCGTGGCGAACAACCGGTGGCGTGCCCGCCCCGTGCTGAGCGTCATCTTGACTGCCGCCACGGTGACGATCCCTCTCGTTGCCTCCGTCGCGATCGCAGTCGAGGTCGGGCGTCTCCTGTCTCGTGGTGGCACTGTGATCGAGCACGTGGCGTGGTGGGTAGCTGTGCTCGGCTCATCCACCGTCGTGTTCGTTGGACTCGAGCGGTTCGGTCGGCGTTTCCTTCCGCTCGCAGCGCTCTTCAAAATGACGATGCTCTTCCCGGACCAAGCACCGAAGCGACTGAAGGTCGCTTGGCGATCTGGCTCGGTGCGCCGTCTTGAGCGGAACGCGAACGGCGAGATCGGCACCGTACCGAGCGATGCGGCAAGCGAGATCCTCGCGCTAGCGGCATCGCTCAGCCGTCATGACCGCGCGACGCGTGGACACTCCGAGCGAGTGCGAGCGCTCACCGACATGATTGCCGAGGAGTTGCATCTCTCCACCGACGACCGAGATCGGCTTCGGTGGTCCGCGCTGCTTCACGACGTCGGAAAGCTTGGGGTCCACCCCCACACCTTGAACAAATCCGGAAAGCTGACGGACGAGGAGTGGGCTGAGGTCCGCAACCACCCTCTCGAAGGGCGGCGACTCATCGCCCCGCTCGCGCCTTGGCTCGGAGAGTGGAGCCTCGTCATCGAGCAGCACCACGAGTGTTACGACGGCTCGGGTTACCCGTTCGGGCTGTCCGGTCACCAGCTCTCTCTCGGCGCCCGCATCGTCTCGGTCGCGGATTCTTTCGAGGTGATGACCGCGGTCCGCTCGTACAAGAAAGCGATTGGTGTCTCTGCCGCGCGAAAGGAGCTGACTCGGTGCGCGGGAACCCAATTTGATCCCGCGATCGTCCGTGCCTTTCTCAATACTTCTCTCGGTCGGCTCCGTTGGACGGTCAGCCCGCTCTCTTGGATCGCCGACATTCCGTTTGTCGCCCGACTGGGTCTTGTCGGGCGCGCCGTTGCGACTGCAGGACAAGCAGCGCTCGGCGCCACGGCCGTCACCGTCGGAAGCGCGTTGGCATGGCACGCCGCTGCAATCCACGGTTCTCTCTCGAACGATTTTTCTCACGCCAGCCACGCGGTCTCGGTGGATCACCGGATCGGAGCCGGAGCGCCTACCGTCGCCACAAGCGACACGCGCTACCGATCGAAGCATCGAGCTGCTGGCGATGAACGACTCGACCACACAAAGAAGGTGGGCTCCACGTCAAGCCACGACACACGCGGTTCGGCGGCGACGGGTCCTCATTCAACCCCGGCGAGCGCTACGTCGTCGGACCCGTCGTCAACGACCGTTCCTACCAAGTCCGCTGGGAGCGGCCCATCGCCTGTGACAACCACGATCGCGCCCTCGGGAACGCCGTCTACGACGACGGTCTTGCCGGTAGTGACATTAACGATCCCGCCTGCGGTCACAACGACGACGACCAGACCGTCGAGCTCAACGACGACCACCACGACATCGACCACAACGACAACGAGACCGCCGACGAGCACCACCACCACGACGACAACGACCACAACGACAATCCCACCTACTACGACGACAACGACACCAAGAGGACTTTGCCTTCCGCTCCTCGGCTGCCTTTTGTGATCGCAGCTCGAGTGGATAAAAGAGCACTAGCTAACTCGGTGAGCGATTCGCGCATCCATAACGAGAAGAAAGAGCTCGAACGCTTCGATTGATGAGCCTTGCGCCTCAGCGATCGTCTCTCGTTCGGCTCCAGGCTTAGGAGTCGGCTCCGAGGGCGACACCGGAGGCCTGGACGCGGCTCGTCGCTCCGAGGTTGCGGAGGACGTTTGAGACGTGCACGCCGACGGGACCCCGCCTGGTGTGCACCCGATGGTGGCTCAGGCGGAGCCCGTGGTGATGAGGAACACGGGGTGGTCGGGTGCGATGCGGAGGAGGTCTTGGTCGGTGGATTTCGCGTCGACTCCGTCGAAGAAGACCCCAACTTCCATCTTCCATCGGCGCAGGTAGGGGCGCAGGATCTCTGGCTTTGCTTCATCGGGTAGTTCTTGGGCACTGAAAGGTTCGATATGCCGGCCAAGGCGGACAGCGCCCTGCCCGGCGACGCGAAGGTTGCGGACCCATTGGGTGTTGCCACGCGGTGCGACGAGGTAGGTCAGCCCGTCGTGGATCAACAAGTTGACGGGCGTTTCGCGGATTTCGCCGGTCTTTCGCCCGCGGACCTGGAGGATCCTGGAACCCCAGACGCTGAGGCCGAGGCGGGTAGCGAGGGCAACGGTGCGGTTGAAGATGTTGCGCGTGAACCAGCCGGGCTCCTTGTAATGCTCGTCGACCATTGGTCGATGCCCCTTTCTCTTTTGCCCAAAAGTTCGACTTAGTCCCACCGAGTGCGTCGCCGTCCCCCTCGCGAAGACGGTATCCCTCAGTTCGGCTCGCATGCTCGGGGGAAGGCTCTCAGCGGCACGAGGCGAGAAAGCCCCCGCGGACGCGAGGATGGCTCGGTGAACACGGCACGTCAGGAACGGCATATCGATGACGCTCTGCGACCGCTAATGCCCACGGGCCCCAGGCCGGGCATTCGTCGAGCCATTGACGTTCCTTGGCACGTTGAAACGAGCCGTCAGATTCCAACGAGAGCGAGCAATCGATGAGCGATGCGGATGTGGTTGTGGGAGAAGACGGCCTCCCGCGATGTCGATGGGGCGCGTCAACTGTTGAGTACCGCGCGTACCACGACACCGAATGGGGAAGACCAGTCGGCGACGACAATCGCGTCTACGAAAAGCTCTGTCTCGAGGGCTTTCAGGCGGGACTCTCTTGGATCACGATCCTTCGAAAGCGAGAGTCCCTTCGCGCGGCTTTCGCCTCGTTCGATCCCGCGGTCGTCGCAAACTTCGGCGACCAAGACGTCGAACGACTGCTCGCGGATCCCGCAATCGTGCGTCATCGCGGAAAAATCACCGCCACGATCACGAACGCTCGGGCAACGATCGCACTCCGAGAACAAGGTGACACGCTCGTCGCCCGTTTTTGGCGGGACCGGCCGGAGGCGGCGGGTCGCACGCCGAGACGCCTGAGCGACCTCCCGGCGTCGACGCCCGAATCGTCTGCTCTCTCGAAGGAATTACGTCGGCAGGGCTTCGCCTTCGTCGGTCCGACGACCGTCTACGCGACCATGCAATCAATCGGCATCGTCAACGACCATTTGCAGGGCTGTCACTGGCGCACCGTCACCGACGAGGAACGATCGAGGTTCGTGCCTCCGATTTAGCCTGCTCGATCCCGCGCCCATGGCAACAGTGGCGCGTCCGAGAGATGTCCCTCGCTGCGCAATAGAGGAACGAATTCGCCTGGGTGAACGCCTCCAGTTTGTCGATCGATGTCAGTGTTCGCGCGTTGTTCCTGATCAGTAGACCCAGACCGTCATTCCGATGGGTGCCAGGTTTTCAGCCCAAATCCAATCGATTGCCTCGTCGGAAACTCGCACGCAACCGTGCGAGACCGGATAGGGAGGGACGTAGCTGTCACCGTGGATCGCGAAACCTTCATAGAAGAATCGAGGGCGCCAGAGAGCGCCAAGTGTGTCGATCACCCATCCATCGACGACACGGCCGATGCTGAAGACACCTCGGGGCGTCATCGCGACACTGGTCACACCGTCTTCCGTGTACGTGTAGCCACCTCCCGTCGAAGTGTTGAGCACGTACTCCAAAACGCCGTTCTTCACGAAGAGGACCATGTCGCTTTCAAGGTCGACGTCGATCGCATCACCCGAGGTTGTGCGCGGATGAGGGACAACCCCATCGTTCAGCGCCGCGACGAACTGCGAGTCGACGATTCCGCTGCGATCGAGACCCGCCGCTTTCTCGAGCGCGTACACCGCTTGCTGGGTCGCGTCTCCGAAGTAGCCATCGGGCGTCCCAAGCCAGTAACCGAGGGCGCTCAGACGTTGTTGAAGCAGCATTACCTCTGATCCGCTCGCTCCTTCCGCGAGCGACGCGTTCGCAAGTAAAACGAACGGCAACTCCGTGTCCACATTCTCGACAGCGGGAACGCTCGTGGCGGCTCGGAGATCGGCGGCTGCCCTCACGGAAGCTCGGAGAAACACCTTTCCCTTTGTTCCAAAGGAACACCGAAAGATGGCGATTCCTTTTCGGTTCGTCAGGGCGTATTTCAGATTGACAAATCGGCCGTTCCTCTGACGACGAAGAAATACGATCCTCCCGGCCGCACGTGGTTTGACCAACGCGGTGATCGTTGTCATTTCGCCAGGCTTCACGGCGGGGACGGCTAGCGACAGCGAGACGTGCGTAGCACCCACCCCTGCATTCGATTGTCCAGCGACGCGTGTCGTCTCGGCGGCACCGGCGAAGGACGCCGCAAGGACGGAACCCACGAGGAAGCTGGCCAACCACACGGGCGCATTTCTTTTCACTTGACTCACAGACCCATTCCCGCCCAAGACGGCTGTCGATTCATCGAACCGTGGAGGCTCATCGAACCGTGGAGGCTCCCCGACGTCCACGAGTTAACGGAGATTATCTGAGCGATTGATCTGTGGTCTGTGACTCGAACATGCGTCATTGCTTCGACCGCTCGTTCCCGCAACGTGGTGCACGCGCCGGTCGTCGTAGGCCCGGGACTGGCTGGCTGGCACCGGTCGGCTCGAACCTTGTCAGCTCAGCCCCGGCGACCGAGCCGACGAGCAATGCTTCCCAAGAATGGGCCCAGGCCGACGCGAGCGCCGCACCGGCGTTCGACTGGAAAAGGAGACGTCTCGTGAGGTGGCTCGGATCCGTGGAGCTGGGCGGGACGAATTGTCGGGTGGCGATCGGAGATCAGTCCATCGCGATCCTCGAACAGGATTCCTTCGCGATCGGCGACGACCCTTCGAACACAATTCGCCGGATCGCCCAATGGTTCGAGCGACAGGATCGACACGTCGCCGCGGTCGGAGTCGCCTCGTTCGGCCCGCTCGATCCGAGTCACGAAATGATCGCCGCGAGCCCAAAGCTTGCCTGGCAAAGGTTCCCCCTCCGACGCGCGCTCGCTGCAGCCATCGGCGCACCGATCCTCATCGAGACCGACGTCACGAGCTCGGTATTCGCCGAGTGGACGCTTGGGGCGGGGCGCGGGCTCGACACTGTTCTCTACGTCACGGTGGGTACCGGTATCGGCGTCGGCGCTGTCGTCGGTGGACGGATTAGGTGTAGCGGTCTCCAGCCAGAGATGGGCCATATGCGAATCCCCCGCGGTCGCGACAACGACTGGCCGGGCGACTGCGCGTTCCACAGCGACTGCTGGGAGGGGATCGCGTCGGGACACGCGCTCGCGACGCGCTACGGCGTCCCAGCGGAGGACCTCGCCAACGAAACAGCCTGGCGACTTGAGGCGGAGTACCTCGCGCTCGGCGTCGCCAACCTCTCCTGCACGTACCGCCCGCAACGGATCGTCATCGGCGGCGGAGTGCCTCGACATCCGGGCCTTATCGAGGCGATCAGGTACGAGGTCACCCGCCTGCTCAACGTCGAATACTTTCCCGAAGCCTCGGCGATGGAGGACTACTTAGTGCCGCCCGCGCTCGGCGAACGATCCGGAATCATCGGCGGATTGCTCCTCGCACGAGATGGAGCATTCGCCGACAGCGACCACGGCGCGCCGGCGTAGCCGGACGGTGGCTTGGAATTCGAGCGCTCGAGCCGTCACGAGGCAAATCGGGGTCGCGATTCGACGGACCGGCGTTTCTCTTTTTCGTGTTCGCCTGGATCGACCGAACGGCTAGGTCACTGACGCACGGAAAATCTCTCTGATCGATTCGTCGAGGGTGGCGTCGAACGCTTCATCGCTCTCGTGGATCGACAGCCCCTCGGTAAGCGCGCGGGAGAAGCTGGCGATCACGCCACGGTTGGCCGTCAGTCGGCCGTCCGCCTCTTGTCTCGTGTATCCGCCGGACAGCGCGGCGACTCGCAAGACGCTCGGATGACGCACGAATTCCTCGTAGAACCCCTCCACTTCGGGCAGCGAGATCTTCAAGATCACGTATTGATCGCGCTCGAGTTCGTCCAGTTGTTCGGCGATCTTCGTCTTCAGGAGTTGTTCTGCCTGCGCTTTGTCTGCGCTGTGGATGTCGATCTCGGGCTCGATGATTGGCACCAAGCCAGCGGCCAAGACCTCCCTGGCGACCTCGAACTGCTGATCGACGATCGCTTTAATCCCGGAGTCGTTCGCCGCCTTGATGAAAGAGCGCGCCTTCGTGCCAAACACGCGGTTTTCCTTCGCCCGTGACAGCAAGGAGCGAAGAGCGGGGA
>JBAVUF010000119.1:0-3582 GCA_049696635.1 Acidimicrobiales bacterium
GCCTGAGAAGGGGCGTCCGGCCGGCCCCAACGACGCATCCTTGGGCGACGTCCTCGCCTGGCTCGATCGGCACATCAATCTCGAGGCGATCGAACGTGGGCGCGCCGGCGCCGCGGCGCTCCCCACCCTCGAGCGCATCGCCAACCTGGCGACGGCGATGGGCGAGCCCGAGAACGCGTTCCCGATCGTGCACATCACCGGGACGAATGGCAAAGGCTCGACGACTCGAATCGCGTCGTCCCTGCTGCGTGCCAACGGACTGTCGGTCGGTACTTACACGAGCCCGCATCTCGAGCGGCTGAACGAGCGCATCGCCTATAACGGCGTGCCGATCTCCGATGACGACCTCCGCGACGTGCTTACGGCGATCGAACAACTCGAAGGATTTGTGCTCGAGAGTCACCCGAAGATGCTCCCACCGACGTGGTTCGAGCTCATCACCGCGGCCGCGTACCGCTACTTCGCGGATGTCGCAGTCGAAGTCGCGGCGATCGAAGTCGGTATCGGGGGGAGGTTCGACGCGACCAACATCGCCAACGCACAGATCGCGGTGGTGACGAATATCGAGTACGACCACATGGGCATCTTGGGCAACACCCGCGAGGAGATCGCCAGCGAAAAGGCGGGGATCATCAAACGGGACAGCCTCGCGGTGATCGGCGAGGAGGACCCGGAGATCGTCGAGATCTTCCGCCGTCAAGCACTCGACATCGGCGCGGAAGGGATGTGGCGCCGCGGCGTCGACTTCGAGACCACGCAGAACGTCGTTGCGCTCGGTGGGCGGGTGATCTCGGTGCGAACGCCGTTAGCGGAGTACGAGGAAATGTTCATGCCGCTTTACGGCGCGCATCAAGGCGAGAACGCTTCGATCGCGATCGCTGCCACGGAAGCCTTCTTCGGAGGTTCGCTCGACCGCGACGTCGTCGCCGAGGCTTTGGAACGTATCGAAATACCCGGCCGACTCGAAATCATGAGCCGACACCCGCTCGTGCTCTTGGACGGTGCACACAACGTCGCGGGAGCAAACGCCCTTGGCGCCTCGCTGTCAGAGGACTTCGCGTCGATCACACCGACGATCGTCGTGTTCGGCTGCCTCACAGGTCGCGATCCGGCTGCGCTCATCGAGGCGCTCGGCGTCGATCGCGTCGCGCACGTCATTTCGTGCGCACCGCCATCGATGCGGGCGATTCCCGCGGACCTCGTCGTGAAAGAGCTCGAGCGGCTTCCGATCTCGGTCTCCGAATCAGAAAGCGTCGCTAGGGCGATCTCCGAGGCAAAAGAGCGCGCCGGCCACGACGGACTCGTCCTCGTTTGCGGCTCGCTCTATCTCGTCGGCGCGGCGAGGGAGCACCTGACCTACTAATCTCACCCGCCGCGATGGGTCAGACGCTTGTGCTGTTGAAGCCCGATGCCGTCGAACGGCATCTTGTTGGCGAGATCGTCGCGCGCATCGAAGCGAAGGGACTTGCGATCGTTGCGATCCGGATGCTTTCGGCCAATGTCGAACTCGCCGAGGCGCACTACGCCGAACACCGAGACAAGCCGTTCTTCGGTGACATCGTCAAGTTCCTCACGAGCGCACCGATCGTCGCGATGATCGTCGAGGGACCGGTGGACACCTGGCGCGTCGTGCGGACGCTCATGGGAGCGACCGATCCCTCAGATGCCGCACCGGGCACTATCCGGGGCGACTTGGCGGCGTCGATGCCCGACAACCTCATCCACGGCTCGGACTCCCGGGATTCGGCCGAGCGCGAGATCGCCCTGTTCTTCCCAGAACGCGCCTGAGCCGGGCCCCGCGCTCAGCGCCTACGATTGGCTGCTCGACCTCGGGCGACGCAAACGCGAGCAGAGAGAAGAACAATCGTGGCAAACAGCTTCATCGGTTTCGGCGGTCGCGACATCGCGGTCGATCTCGGGACCGCGAACACGCTTGTTTACGTGCGGGGCAAGGGCATCGTCTTGAACGAGCCCTCGGTCGTCGCGATCAACGTCATCGACGGACAGCCGCTTGCGGTCGGCTCCGACGCCAAGCGCATGATCGGTCGCACACCATCAACGATCCAGGCGATCCGACCGCTGAAAGATGGCGTCATCGCGGACTTCGAGGTCTGCGAGATGATGCTCCGCTACTTCATCCGCAAGGTTCACCCCTCGCGGTTCTCAAAGCCTCGCATCGTCATCTGCGTGCCTTCGGGCATCACGGGAGTCGAAAAGCGCGCCGTGCAAGAGGCTGCAGAGTACGCCGGCGCGCGCAAGGCCTACATCTTGGAAGAGCCGATGGCCGCGGCGATCGGCGCGGGACTGCCGGTGCACGAACCGACGGGGAACATGGTCGTCGACATCGGGGGAGGCACGACGGAAGTCGCGGTGATCTCGCTCGGCGGCATCGTCACCAGCCAGTCGATCCGCATCGCTGGCGACGAGCTCGACCAGGCGATCATCACGTTCGTGAAGAAGCAGTACAGCCTGGCGCTCGGTGAGCGCACGGCTGAGGAGATCAAGATCACCATCGGCTCGGCCTACCCGCTCGAAGAAGAGCTGCACGCCGAGATCCGCGGTCGAGACCTCGTCACCGGATTGCCGAAGACCGTCATCACCTCGACTCAGGATGTGCGTAGCGCGATCGAAGAGCCGGTCGCGGCGATCGTCGACGCGATCAAAGAGACGCTCGACAAGACGCCCCCGGAACTCGTCGGCGACATCGCAACACAAGGTCTCGTGCTCACCGGTGGCGGCGCACTGTTGAACGGACTCGACGTCCGCCTGCAAGAAGAGACGCATCTGCCGATCGTCGTCGCGCAGGACCCACTGAACTGCGTCGCGGTGGGTGGCGGCATGTGCCTCGAAGAGTTCGACGCGCTCCGCACGGTTCTCGCCACCGCTTCGAACCGCTAACCAAGGGCTGCTTCTCGCCGTGGCGACCAGCCGGCGAACGAACCAGCGCCTGACGCTGTTGATGCTCGTGCTCGCTTCGGTGACGGCGTTGACGCTCGACTACCGCGGCACGGTCGCCCACGGCATCACCCATGTGCGCAACGGGGTCCACGACGCGTTGAGCCCGATCCAACGAGGGATCTCGTTTGTCTTGAACCCCGTCGGCGATGTCTTCGCGGGTGCGGTGCACTATGGCTCGCTCAAGACCCAGAACGAACAGCTCCGCAGCGAGCTCGGCAACCTGCGGCGTGAGCTCGAGACGGACCGTTACGCCGGGACCCAGAGCGAAAAGGTGCTCGACCTTGCGAACCTGCCATACGTGAGCGGCATACCTTGGGTACCCGCCGAGGTGATCGGCGACGCGACGTCGAACTTCCAAGAGACGCTCGAGATCGACAAGGGGACGTCCGAGGGCGCCGGCCCGGGTATGCCCGTCGTCGGCGAGTCGGGACTCGTCGGGGTGATCTCGACCGCCTCCTCGAGCACTTCGACGATCGTCCTCGTCACCGACCCGTCGTCGTCGATCGCCGTTCACATCGGCGCGACCGGTCTGTACCGCGCCGAAGGCGGTGGCCGCGGCCGCGGCCTCAAACTCTCCTACGTCGGCGGCTCGACGGCGGCGAAGTCGGGTGAGCTCGTCTATAC
>JBAVUF010000120.1:0-3133 GCA_049696635.1 Acidimicrobiales bacterium
GGTCAATCTCACGGTATCGGTGCTGTCTAGCTGCTCCAGGATCGCAAACAGCCGACGCTGCTCGTAGTGGTCGTCGAGGATCAGCTGGGTGATGTCCATATCGCCTCCAGTTCTGGGACAAGGGCTGAGTCTTCCAATCCGGGAGTGTCTCACCAACGAGTTAACGGTTGATACACCCGTCTGCCAAAAAGCGCACAAAGCAGTTGTGCCGCACCGATCTTGCAAACCGTCAGCGGATGCGACGCGGATACGTGAACGCCTACGTCCCGGGGATTAGGGACGCGGAGCCAGCGCGGATCGGGGGCACTTCGCGGCGGGATTATGAGGGCACTTTCCGGCCCTCATAATTGCCGCATGGCCTCGACGCCCGGTCCGGCGGGGAACTCGACACCTGAACTTGGTGAGGTGCACTCTGCCGACGGCACGATCATCGGCTACTTCAAAGTCGGTCAGGGACCGCCAGTCATCCTTCTCCACGGAGCTGGCCAGTCGTCAGAGAACTTCAGCGAGCTGGCGCGTGACCTGTCGGACAGATTCACGGTGTTCGTTCCCGACCGACGGGGGCGCGGCAGTAGCGGCCCATACGGCGATTTTCATGGGCTTCGTAGCGAGATCGAGGACCTCTCAGCGCTGTTGGATGCCTCGGGAGCGCAGGACGTGTTCGGTCTCAGTTCCGGGGCAGTCATCGCGATCGAAACCGCCCTCGTCCGATCCGACATCGCCAAGCTGGCCCTCTACGAGCCGCCGCTTTCCTTCGACGGTGTCGTCCACGCCGAGTGGCTACCCCGCTACGAGCGACACCTAGACAATGGTCGACCCGGTGCTGCACTCGCCTCGGTGTTGAAGGGCACCGCCGACCGTGGTCCACTCGTCTTCGTTCCCAGAGTCCTGCTCGGCGCATTCTTCGACTTCGCCATCAAACGCACCGCGGACCGAGCCTCGCAGCCTGGTTCCTCTTCACCGCTCGAGCTCATCCCGACCGTGAGATACGACGCAGAGACTGTGATGGACGCGGCCGGTCCGCTTGAGCGCTTCGCGGGACTGTCGTGCGATGTCCTTCTCCTGGGTGGCTCGCGGAGCGCCCGCAAACTGACGGCCTCGCTGGAAGGTCTCAGCGGAGTACTGCCGCATGCAGAGAAAGTGATCTTTCGCGGTGTTGGACACACCGCGGCTGACAACAGCGGTCGGCCGAGCCAAGTGGCGACCGAGCTTCGACGTTTCTTCGAATGGCGTGGACAGGGCGACCGCTAGCTCAGACTCGGCGATCGCGGGCACGTGCCGGCACGCCTGAATGCGCTCGAGCCGGCGCTATGGGGCGTCTCGTGAATGTTTAGGTTCAATCGAACGCTACTGGCGGGTATCGGTTCATCGCCACGGGATTACGCGAGACGCAAGCGAATGTCCGTTGGTCAAGCTGCGTTATCGACCGACTGAAGTGAGCCGTCGATAACGAGCGAGTCGTCACGACCGCCGTAACGACTGCGAAGTGCCTCCCAGGCGCGAAGTCGCTCGGGCCTTAGCTGTCCTCCCTCGTAGAGATCCTGGAGGTAGCAGTGAAGGGCGGTCTGATCTCCGTCGGCCTCGAAACGTATGACCAGCGATTCCTCGCCGGGGAACGACGGGAACGGATTCGCTCCGCGGATGAACCGAACACGTTCGATCAGATCAAGTCGCACGGAAAGGTTCCACTTCGATTCCGGATCACCGTGCTCGACGTGCCACCAGCGCCGCTCGCTCGTGCCCCGGAACAGCGGTCGGGTCGAGCCTCGCATGTGGGCGGTGACCCAGCCAGTGCCGAAGACGAAGACGACTGGACCGCTCGACGATAGGTCGGTCACCAGCGCCTCCAGTTCGTTGGCCGGAGCGTCTGATTCTTCAGCGATGTCCATCCCCGCGCACCTCCGATCGGCTCTCTAATCCTTTTGTTTCAAACGCGGCCCGACCGCTTCCATTCCCGCGCCGCACTGACCCTGCGATCGGGGATTCACGATTGGGAAAGCAGTCCATGAGCGGTTGGCAGATCAGAGGGCTATGGTGCGCGAGCACCTCAACCGAGTGAAGGGAGCGATCCATGAGCCGAAAAGTTGCAGATTGCCGAGACTTCCCAAGTGAAAGTGGATGCACGCTCACCATTTCGGGCGAGGAAGATGAGGTGGTAACTGCTGCAACCCAACACGCTGTCACCGTTCACGGACACCAAGACACCGAAGAAGTCCGGACCTGGCTGCGGAAAAACTTGAAGGATGAGGCACCCGTCTCCTCATAACGCTGACTGCGTCACATATGCGCCGTACTAGGGCAGGCACGACGGAACGCTGCACCGAACAAGACACTCCTCGGATCGGTCCTCGCGACCGGTCGAAGTAGCGCGCCTTCCGCAACTCCTTACGTCCCATAGTTTGTCCCGTAATCGAGGAGCAGTTGAAGGGGTCAGCGTGGACTGTCTACACATCGGCTGATGAGAGCGGTCTCGGTGTACTCAGACGATGGCCTGGACGTTTCCTAACGCTGCAAAGCTCTACACCGGAGTTCGATTCTCGCCGCCTCGAAATTCTGGGCTTCCCCGGTT
The DNA here is from genome assembly GCA_049696635.1 of Acidimicrobiales bacterium. Taxonomy (GTDB): domain Bacteria; phylum Actinomycetota; class Acidimicrobiia; order Acidimicrobiales; family Bog-793; genus CAVRXQ01. Next base: position 2,570 of record JBAVUF010000120.1, read on the forward strand.
TGACGGACACATCTCGATCGAGGTGGTGCGTGATCTCTCGCCAATGGCAGAGATCACAAGTCGATTCGCTTGTCGCTGAAGGTTCTAGACGGACTTCGTAAGTGTTCGTGGCTATTGGGCGATGCGACAAGGCAGCGTCGCGAGCTGCCTCTGTCGGGCGGCCAACTGTTCAGCCGTCAGCCGACGCCAAGTAGAGATGGCGGGAAGTGGAGAGAACCGCGTCATCCCGCTTCAGGAAGCCGTCGGGTGACTCCTCGTCCAGTAGTCGCTCGAGCGACTGGCGGTCGGACCGATTGGCGTACGGCTCCAGATCGGTCTTGGTGCGTTCCAGAAAGGTCTGAGCGAATCGACGAGCGCGGTCGTCGAGGGGCGGCTTGAGCGTGATCTCCAATACGCGATCGACGAGGAGGTGAAAGCCAGCGTCGCGGAGCATATTTACGTGGCTGGCAGACTCGGTGGCGTCGGGAAGCCCGGTCCGCATATCACGAAACCACGCCTCCTCCGCCTCGTCCAGCCTCTCCCACAAGCCAGGGGGGCCGACGTCGGCGTCATCGGGGAGGACAC
>JBAVUF010000121.1:0-4129 GCA_049696635.1 Acidimicrobiales bacterium
GCGCAACAGCGAGCGCAACTCGTCCGCTTCCGGTCCCCCACGTTCGAGCGCCGCGACGATCGGGAGGCTCATCTTTCCGGCCCGCAGGTCGCTTCCGGCCGGCTTGCCGGTCCGGGCCGGGTCACCCCAGATGCCGAGCACGTCGTCGATCGCCTGGAAGGCGAGGCCGAGTTCGAGGCCGAAGCGCGCCAGCACCACGACTCGCTCGCGGTCGGCAGCGGCGAACTCGGCACCAATCGCCGAGGCGCAGCTCAACAGCGCGCCGGTCTTGCCCGCTTCCATCTCTCGGCAGGCGTCGAGACCGACCGATTCGGTGTGTTCGAACGCCATGTCGAGGGCCTGGCCGGCGATCATCTTCGAGGTCGCGTCCGCGATCCGGCGGGCGGCACGGGCCACCGCCGTTTCCTGCGCGTCGGCGGCGACACCGAGCACTCCGTACGCATCGAGGAGGCACTGCTCAGAGAGCGCCAGCAGGGCGTCACCGACGATCACCGCCTTGCCGACGCCGAACAGCGCCCACACCGACGGCCGGTGACGACGTTCGGCGTCGTGGTCGACGACGTCGTCATGGATCAACGAGAAGTTGTGGACAAGCTCGACCGCCACCGCGCCGGGGATCCCAAATTCCGGATCGGCGTCGACGGCTTCGGCGGAAAGCACCGCCAGCGCGGGGCGCACACCCTTGCCGCCGTCGTGCGCCACGATTTGGCCGTCTAAGTCGCGCCAGCCGAAGTGGTACTCGGCAACCGGACGGACTTCGTCCGACAGCGCGCCGACGGCGCGGTGCAGCGCCGGCGCAACGAGCTCACGCGAACGCTCGAGGATGTCCTGGGCGCTGCGCGGTGCGCTCATGCGAAAACGTCCGCAGTCGGCGTCGGCTCGTTCCGGGGCGCCAAAGAGAGGTACCTGAGCGCGGCAGCCGCGGCGGCGTTTCCACTGCGAACCGCGCCTTCCATCGTCGCTGGCCACCCGGTGTCGGTCCACGCTCCGGCGAGGAAGCACCCGTTCAGACCGATCTCCGTCGGCGCGCGCAGCTGGCGCGTGCCGGGAACCCCGCGGAAGGTCGCCTCGTGCTCACGGCTGACCACGGCGTCGAGGACTTTCGCTGCGCGCGCTTTGGGAAACAGCGCCTCGAGCTCACGGCGATAGCGCTCCGTCAACACGTCGGGCCGTTCGCCGTGCTCGTCGTCAGCGCCAGACACCGAGACCGCGATCACCTGGCCGTCCTTCGGGTCGAGCCCGGCGGCGACGGTCTTGTCGAAGACGAATTGCACCGGCGAATCCACCGCCGCCGCGAATTCAAGTTCGGTGATCTTGCGGTCGTAGACGACGTGGACGTCGATGATCGGCGACGACCCAAGACCGTCGAGCGCCGCCGGGTCGAACCGCTCCGTCTTCGGCACGAGCTCGGATGCCTGGCGGTGGGGAACGGCCACGATCACCGCGTCGGCTTCAACGCGGCCGGATTCGGTGAGGACGCCGGTCACCTGGCGTGGCTCTTCGTCGACGTTCGTCTCGATCGCGACGACTTTCCTGCGGTGATAGACGGCGCCGCCGCATTTCGCGATCGCCTCCGCTGCCGGCTTGACGTGGACATCTTCGAGTGGGACGTGTGCCCAGCCGATGTCGGCGGCATCGGTGTCATCGAACAGCCCGGTCTTGAACACCTTCGCGGCGAGGGCGAGCGATGCCTCGCGCGCGCGGACGTTCACCGTCGGGAGCGTGATGAGATCCCAAAAGCGCGCGATCGCCTCCGACGACTGGCCGTGCTCCGAGAGGTACGAGGCGAACGTCTGCTGATCGAGCGCCGCGTCGTCGAGATCGATACGCCTGATCGCGAGCGCCGCCGGCATAGCGCGCAGACGGTCGGCGAACCGAAGGTGCCGATAGCGAAGCAGCGATCCGGCGAGATGCGCCGGGGCGGGGAGCCGGTTACGGCGGATCTGCGCGACGCGGACAACCCCCGTTTCTCCCTGCCGGCGCAACACCGGTACCGCTAGCCGATCTTGCAGCGACGCGAGCGACGAGGTACCGAGCCGCTCGAGCAGCCCCCGGTAGGCGGTGCAACAGCGCAGGAAGACGTGTTGTCCGTTGTCGAATCGGAGCCCGTTTCGCTCGAAAGACCAGGTCGCGCCGCCGAGCCGTGGGCGCGCCTCGAACACACTCACGCGCGCACCTTCGTCGGCGCAGACGATCGCAGCCGAGAGTCCGGCGAGGCCGCCGCCGACGACAACGACGTGGCGCGAGGCGGAGCTCATCCGACAGACGATCCGGCGAGGCTCACCGCAGCCACCCATGCCTTCTCCCATGTCGGGAGAGAAACGCGGTGATCGAGCACGGCAATCGGGTTCTTTTCGATCCGATCGAGCAGCCGCGCGTAGATCCCTGACATCGCCGACACGCAGGCCCGAGAGCGACGGTCGAGCAATTCGAGCAGCCGGAGACCTTCGCGGTAATGGCCGCGCGCCCTTCCGGCCTCGAAGTGCACAAGATCGCAGAGCGCGTCGAGGGGGCCGGCCGCGTCCGGCGCGCACCCGAAGCGCGCGAGGTCCTCGGCGGGCAGGTAGACGCGCCCCATCTGCTCGCGGTCTTCGACGATGTCGCGCAAGATGTTCGTGATCTGTAACGCGATGCCGAGCGTGTCCGCAAGACTCGGCGCGACGTCATCGTCGTTCGACCCGAAGATCGACACGGACAGTCGCCCGATCGAACCTGCGACACATCGGCAGTAGACGGCGAGATCCTCGAAGGTCTCATACCTCGTGTCGCGGCAGTCCATTTCGCAGCCGGCTACGAGCTCTCCCAAGGCCTCGGTTGGCATCGCGTACTTGTCGATCACGTCGGCGAGCGCGATCAATACGGGATCACCGGCCGGCGGGTTGCCCGACGCGACCTTCTCGATCTCCTGTCGCGTCCGCGCCAGAGCGATGAGCTTGTCTTCACTTGGTTCGGAACCGTCACCGATGTCGTCGACGCGGCGCGCGAACGCGTACAGAGCGGACATTGCGTCGCGCTTGTCGTGCGGTAGCAATCGGATTCCGTAGAAGAAGTTGCGTGCCTCCGCTCGGGTGATTTCCTCGCAATGGCGGTAGGCAAGCTCAAGATCGCTCATCGGCTCTTCCTCGACGCCTCGCGAAGAACGACGACCCCATGACGCGCGACGGAAACTCGTGACGCCTTCGCGAGCCCGGAAAGCACGTCGAAGCGCCGACGCTCAATCGCGTCGAGCTGGGCGTACCCGCCTCCGACGAAACCGCTGATCGCGACACGCGCCCATCCATGCAGCCGTGCGGCGAGCACGTCACCAGACCTCAGAAGTTCCCTGGCACGGGCGCACTCGTACGCCATCAAGCGCCGGAACGCCGGGGTCGCGACGCCGCGTTCTATCGTCGCTTCGTCGACGCCGAAGCGGATCCGGTCCTCGGCCGGGAGGTACACCCGACCCGATCGGAAGTCCTCGACGACATCTTGCCAGTGCTCGATGAGCTGCAGCCCCGTACAGACGTCATCTGAGAGTCGCACGAGCTCGTCGCCGCCGAGCCCGAACACCGCGAGCACGAGTCGACCGACTGGGTTCGCCGAGAGCGAGCAGTATTCCTGGAGCTCCGCGAAAGTGCGGTAGCGGGTGACGCGTTGGTCGCGCCGGTTGGCTTCGATGAGATTGATGAACGGCGCCGACCCCGTCTGCAATAAGAGGGCGAGCGCGCCGGCCCGACGAACAATGGGCTCCGAAGCCGTTCCCTCAAGCGCGCGTTCGAACTCCGCTTCGACCCAGTCGAGCTCGACGAGGCGATCGCCCGAGGACAAGTCACCGACGTCGTCGACAAGTCGCGCGTATCCGTAGATCGTGATGAGGTCGTCACGCAGGTGTCGCGGCAAGATCCACAAGGCGACCGGGAAATTCTCGGACCCCGCCTTTTCGACGAGGGTGTCAGTACGGATGCCGACGCGCGCCGACTGAGCGGTGCCGTCGACGTGCACCGCGTTCATCGAGCGACCATCCCCCGGCCGCCGAACATCCGGCGGCTCCGAGACGAACTGCGCGGTTGCAGGGTCGCCGATCCGTTCCCGTGCACTGCGACATCGGCGCTCATCTTCTCGAACGCGTGCCGGGCGCTCGTCGCGATGC
>JBAVUF010000122.1:0-3335 GCA_049696635.1 Acidimicrobiales bacterium
CCGCGAGTCCCCGGTGGGGTGGTGCACAAGCTTCCAGGAGACCTACGAAAGGCGCTGATCGTCAAACCCACGGCTCTCGATGCCTGGAAAGACATTTCGCCTCTGGCCCGCAACGAGTTCATCTGCTGGGTCGAAGATGCCAAGCAGGAGACGACCCGAAGACGCCGCATTCGCCGGACCCAGGAGGAGCTAGAGGAAGGCCAGCGTCGGCCCTGTTGTTGGCCAGGGTGCAAGCATCGCGAGCGCACCGGCAGGTAGCAGGGTTCAGCAGCAACTGAGTAGCAAGACCCGCGCCGCCGCGCACACACTCGCGCGAGTTGAAGTGCATCGTTCCTCCGCCCCAAGACGAACGTTGAATCGTCGGTGGTTACTGCCGCATCCGAAAGCGTTTGCATGCTTTGGAGTCGCCAATTGACGGGGTGCACATCGCCGAATCGACGCTCGTTCCGACTGTCCGCGTCTCGAGCAACGGACGTCGCCTCCCGTACGTGACACTCGGTGTGAATCGTGCCCACGCGGACAAGGGACAAAGAGCAGCGTCTTGGTGTGTCGCTCCGAACTCTCCCGAGAACCGACGCGAAGTCAGCGCCGACCTCTTACGCTTTCGACACGGAAACGCTGACCTTCTTATTCACAGACATCGAGGGCTCGACGGCTTTGTTGCGGCGTCTCGGGCAAGACGACTACGCCTCCGTTCTCGCCGACCACCACTCGCTGATCCGATCCGGCCTCGCTTCTCACGACGGGACCGAGGTCAGCACGCAAGGAGACGGATTCTTCGCCGTCTTTTCATCGGCGAGTGCCGGAGTGTCGGCCGCGATCGAGACCCAACGGGCACTTTCCTCGCACGACTGGCCGGCCGGCGAGCAAGTCCGCGTGAGAATGGGCCTTCACTCTGGTGAGGTCGCAGAGACGACAACGGGGTTAGTCGGCCTCGAGGTTCACCGTGCCGCCCGGGTCGCAGCCGTCGCCCACGGTGGCCAGATCCTCTGCTCCGCCGCGGCTGCCGTGTTGGTGAGGGAGTCACTTCCGTCGGGGGCGTCGCTTCGCGACCTCGGTCTCCACCGCCTGAAGGACCTCGGCCTGCCAGAGCATATTTTCCAGGTCGAAAGCGACGGACTCGAGTTCGACTTCGCACCGCTTCGATCGCTCGACAACCCTGAGCTTCCGAATAATCTCCCCGGCTCACTGAGCGAGTTCGTGGGCCGCGCCGACGAACTCGTGACGGTTCGCGACCTCGTCGAGTCCTCGCGACTCGTCACCCTCACCGGGTCAGGTGGGTCGGGCAAGACCCGACTCGCCCTCCAGGTGTCGGCGGATTTGCTTGACGGCAGTGGCGAAGGCGTCTGGTTTATCGATTTCTCGCCGCTGACAAATGCGGACGACGTTCTCGACGCTGTCGTCTCGACGCTCGGGTTGCGAGTGGCATCCGGACGGCCACTTCTCGAATCGATCGTCGACATTCTCCGCGACCAGACCATCCTCCTCATCTTTGATAACTGCGAACACGTAGTCGATGCGTGTGCGAAGCTCGCAGACGCGATCGGCCGTGCATGCCCGAAGGTCCACTTGCTCGCAACGTCGCTAGAGCCGCTCGGCATCGACGGCGAACACGTTTACCGGGTCCCGTCGCTTTCCTTGCCCAAAGAACAGCCAGACGGCTCGGTCGACCTCGAGAGTTCCGACGCAGTGCAGCTCTTTCTGATGCGAGCTCGTGAGCACGACCCGACATTCGAACTCGACGACCGCTCGGCTTTGCTCGTCGCGCAGTTGTGTCGACGGCTCGACGGGATCCCGCTAGCTCTCGAACTCGCAGCGGCGCGGCTTTCCTCGATGTCGCTGAGGGACATCGTCGACCGCCTCGACCAGCGGTTTCGGCTGCTCACAGGAGGAAGTCGAACCGCTCTCGGTCGTCGTCGAACCCTCGAAGCCACGATCACTTGGTCGTACGAACTTCTGAATGACGCCGAGCGCACAATTCTGCGCCGACTATGCGTGTTCTCTGGGAGCTTCGATCTGGGAGCCGCCGAAGCGATCTGTTCGTCGAAAGCGCTCGAAGCCTTCGAAGTCGACGACCTCATCGGTTCGCTTGTGGCGAAGAGTCTCGTGATCGCCGAGCGAACTTCAGAATTCTTAAGGTACCGGCTCCTCGAGAGCATTCGCGAGTACGCCGCTCGCCGATTCTCCGACACCGACGGCGAGGCTGAAGCGATGAACGCTCGGAGCGCTCACGCTGCGTTTTACCTCGCGTTGGCTGAGCGTCTCGCTCCTGATCTCGTTGGACCAGATCAGGGCCGCGTCCTCAGGCGACTCGACGACGAATGGGACAACCTCAGTGCAGCGTTCGCACACTTTCAGGCCGAGCCGCCGGACCATGAGGCGATTCTCCGTCTCGGAGTGGCTATCGAGAGATATCTATGGAACAGGGACCACGTCGAGGTTCTCGGCTCGCTTCTCGAAGCGGCGCGAGACGACAGTGCACCTCTGAAGTTGCGCGTGAGGACCATGTACCTCGTCGTCTTCCTCATGAACACCATCTGGGAGGACGTGAATGTCCCAAGACGGATAAGTGAAGAGGCCCTCTTGCTGGCGCGGTCCGGCGACGATCTCGAGTCGCTGGCGCTCGCAGCAGCGGCTGTCGAGGCAATGAGCTACGTCGCTCCCAATCCTGAGCACGAGCCTTCGCCCGTCGGCACCGTCGAGGACGCAGTGGCGCTCGCTCGGACTTTGTCGGACCCAAGCGTGCTTTGCTTGGCGCTCGTATGTCGCGGAATCGCCGAGCCGGAGAGCAAAGGGAGATGGTTCGAAGAAGCACTCCTAGTCGCCCGGCAAACCGAAGACGTGTTCCTCGTGTGCCTCGCTCAGACCGACGTCGCGATCACAGAGTTCTGGGAGGGTCAATTCGACGTTGCACGCGAACACCTCATAGATACGATCGCCGTAGCTGAGGAAGTCGGAAATGTCTTGGACCTCATCTACTTGTGGGCCCATCTCGGTAGCGTGCTCGCGCTACAGGAAAAATTCGACGACGCCGCTGTGGCGATTCGGCGTTGTTTGATCAGTTGTCGCCGAAGGGGGCTGAGCACTTCGGTCGCCATGAACGTTGCCAACCTTGCGCGATGTGCGAGTGGTCAGGACGACGAGGAAACCGCGGCGCTCTTATACGGTGCTGCCGAGTCGATGTTCGCCGCCCACCGAGCGAAGGGTCAACGATTCGAGCTCAACGAGGCGTTGCTGTCGTCCTGGTCGAATGACCAGGCTCGACTTCGTGAGTCGATGGGCGACGATGTGTACGAGCGCATGTACAGCCAGGGAAGCAACCTAACTCTCGAGCA